>DASWIU010000148.1:0-16354 GCA_036397515.1 Desulfurivibrionaceae bacterium
TTTCAAAAGGGAATCAAGGCCCGGAAGGGCATTGAATTCTGAGGGCAGGGCTGGTTATGCTCCGCCCGAGCCAGTCCCGGAGACAAATGAAAGTTCGGCCAGGGAACGGTCGCGTTTCAGGGCCTGGCCGATGGCCTGGCCACAGGCAAAGGCCTGCTCCTGCTGTTCCCGGCTATGCCCGTAACGCGGATAATATCGGCCCAGCCATCGGGAGCGTTCCGGCACCCGGCCGGCAAGTTTTAAAAATACCCCGATGGTCCGCCAGGGCTCCTTGCTGGGGTGGGCAAAGATCATCCTCCCCACCACCTTGGCCCCGCAACGTCCAAGCTGCCGGCGCAGACTCAGCCAGTGCATCCGCCAGTAGCCCCGGCAGGAAATGAGGGGCAGCACCTGCCTATCGGCAAAAAGCCTTGGCCCGTCCCGGTCAAGCAGGGAAAGAACCGGACCGCTGGGATTATACGACCAGGTGGGACCGGCGAGAACAATGAGATCATAGTGCTCCCAGCAACTGGGCGGCAGCGGCTGGATGGGCATCCTGGTCCGCAAAAAGGTGGTGAGCATCATGAACAGGGTGGCGGGTATCGTGCCGAGGGGGAAATGGCGGGGGGCGAGGGGCTGGAGCCGCTCACAGGCCAAATGCACCCCTTGTGCCTCAAGACCGGCGCCAAGTCGGTGCACCAGACCGCTGGTCTGGGCGCTGAGCGAGTAATAGAGGATGAGAACCCTCACCGGTTGGGAATCTACAGGCTGCATTCTTTTTCACGGCACCATTGAGGAAAAAACAGGGTTTTCTTTCGCCGACCCGGCCAATATCGGGTAAAATCCCTTATACCATAGATACAGGCAACCCTGAAGAGAGAAACCAGCCCCTGCCCAAGGCGATTCAAGAAAAATCACCTCCGCCGATTCCTTTAACCCCGGATGCGCGAGCCATGCCTGAAACACACGAAA
Source organism: Desulfurivibrionaceae bacterium (assembly GCA_036397515.1). GTDB lineage: Bacteria > Desulfobacterota > Desulfobulbia > Desulfobulbales > Desulfurivibrionaceae > Thiovibrio. The sequence goes on from DASWIU010000148.1 coordinate 952, forward strand.
TAATCATTGTCGGCGCGGGCCTTTCCGGTTTAAGCGCCGCCCATTTCCTGCATGCCAGCGCCCCGGAGCTGGACATCCTCATCCTTGAGCAGGATGGCCGCCCCGGCGGCGCGGTGCGCTCCTTTACGGAACAGGGCTACCTGGCCGAATGGGGGCCGCACGGTTTTCTGGACAACAACCCGGCCAGCCGCGCCCTGCTCAGCGAAACCGGCTTGGACCGCATCGCCCAGAAAGCGCCCTTGGGCAATTTTGTCCGCTATGTCTGCCATGATGGCCGGCTGGTGCAGCTGCCGCAGAGCCCGCCCGCCCTGCTCACGACCCCGTTGTTGTCCCCCCTGGGAAAATTGCGGCTGCTGGGCGATCTTTTCAAAAAACCGAGGGTGGAAGAGCAAAGCGTCGGCCAGTGGGCGGCATACCGCTTCGGGCCTGAGATTTTGCCCCTGGTGGATGCCGCGCTCACCGGCACCTATGCCGGGGATTATGAACGGCTCAGTATCGATGGCGTGATGCCGGGGGTGCGGGCCCTGGAAAAGGAAGCAGGCTCGGTGCTCAAAGGGCTGCTCCGAAAAAAAAAGGAGAAGGGCGCGGTGATGCTGCCGGCCATGACCAGCTTTCCCTTAGGCATGGAACAGCTCATCACCACCCTGGCCACCGGAGCGAACATTCTCTACCGCAGCCCGGTGCGGGCAATCAGCCGCGAAAACGAGAACTGGGAGATCCACACCGAGACCACAACCTACCGGGCGGCCACCGTCATTCTCGCCCTGCCGGTCAACCGCGGCCTGGAGCTGCTGGCCGCCCATGCTCCGCCCCTGGCCGCCATCCCCACGGCGCGCATCGCCACCGTGGCCCTGGGCTTCACGGACAAGGCCCAGGTACCCTTTGGCTTCGGTTATCTGGCCCCGGAGCGGGAAAAACGCTTTGCCATGGGCGCCCTGTTCTCCACCCATATGTTTCCCGGCCGCGCCCCCCAAGGCAGGGTGCTGATGGAGGCCCTGGTCGGAGGCCGCCGCCATCCGGAGCGGCTGGAGCTGTCCGATGAAGAGCTGATCAGCCGCATCCATGACGATCTCCGGCAGTTGATCCCCTTGCCCGAGCCCCCCTGTTTCAGCCGGGTGCTGCGCGGCGACGGCTCCATCCCCCAACTGGAAATAGGCTACCCCGCCCTGCTGCACTGGAAGGATTCCCTGGAACAGCGGATGGACGGCTTGCATGTCTGCGGTTTTGGTTGGGAAGGCATCGGCATGAACGACATGATGCAGACGGCCAAGATGGTGGCCGAGAGGATACTGCGCGGGTTGGGCGGAAAGAGACAGACGCCCGAGGTCAGGCCGGTCTATTTTTAGGAGCCGTTTTTGCCAACCAGGGTAACAAATCTATCCAGCACAACAACGGAGAGACGTTATCGGGGTACGGCGGCTTCAACGCGGATTGTGCCTTCGGTGCGGGTGGACCAGGCAAGGGAAAACTGGGTCATGGTTTTGTCGAAACATTCCGGGCAGAAACCATGGGACACCCGAACCTCGGCCTCGACCATCTGCTCGAGCCAATCCCCTTTGCACTTTACCCTGCGACACACGCAACAGACCGTACGCATATTTCCCCCCTGGGTGCACCCCGGAAACCGCCCCCGCGGCATCTGATCCGCCTTTTCTCTCCTCAACCCTGATTTTTCAAACGTTCCACCAGATGCTCCACCTGCCCGCGAATACTGCCGCTGCGGACAATGGCTTCGGTAATGACCCGGATGGAATGGACCACGGTTGAATGATCCCGGTTAAACGCCTTGCCGATCTCGGACAGGGCTTCCTCGGTGAGTTTCCTGGCCAGGTACATGGAAACCTGCCTGGGAAAGGCGATGGTTTTTTTCCTGCCCTTGGACTGCAGCTCTTCGATGGAGACATTGAACTGACCGGCCACAAAATTACGGATCAGCACCGCGGACAACTCCTGCCGCTGCCCGATGATGGCAGCGACAATCTCCTTGACCATGTCCATATCCGGCACGGTCTTGTGCAGGGAGGCCTTGGCCTTCAGGCCGATAATGGCGCTTTCCACCCGCCGGATATCGCCCTGGATGCGGTCGGCCAGAAACTCGATGATCTCCCCGGAAAGGGTGAGCTTGTTATTGCGGGCCTTGCGCTCAATGATCAGACAGCGGGTTTTCCGGTCCGGGGGATTGATGGTGGTGATCAGCCCGGAAGAGAGCCGGGAGCGCACGCCGTCATCGATGTCCGGGATATTGCGCGGGGAAACAGCCCCGGTGAAGATCACCCTTTTCCCGCAATCCATCAGGACATCCAGGGCCTCGGCCAGCTCGGCCTGGGTCTTGGTCCGCCCGGCCAGGGACTGCACATCCTCCATCAGCAGCACATCGCACTGGTGATGATATTTTTCCTTGAACTGCTCCATGGCGTTGTTCTTGAGGCTGCGCACCATTTCCGAGGTGAGCTGCTGGGAGGTCACATAATGCAGCCGGGTTCCGGGGGAGTGGCTGGTGATATGATGGGCCACCGCATGGGTGAGATGGCTTTTGCCCAACCCCGTGCCCGCTTCAATGAACAGACAGGGGCTGAGGGTGGAATCGCCGTTGGCCATGGACTCGCAGGCTGAATAGGCCAGGGCATTGGACTCCCCGACCATGAACTCATCAAAGATATAACGCGGGTGCAGGGTCCGCACCGCGGACCGCGCCACCGGCATGCTGGGCAGCCGGAGCTGGCTCTGTTTCTTTTCCGGCTGCGGCCCAAGCTGCTTGGGCCTGGTCTCGCCCACCGAAAGCCGCACTGCCCCCCCGGTAAAACCCACATCCTGCAAGGCGGCCCGGATATCGGTCAGATAGTTATTCTTGACCCAGGAGCAGAAATAGGGGTCAGGCCCAGCCAGTTCGACGCGTTGCGCATCATCATGCACGCATTGCAGGGGTTCGATCCACAGCTTGAAATCGCTGTCGGAAATTTTTTGCGCCAAAACACTCTTAACTCGCTGCCAAAGCATCTTTTTCCCCTGGTCCAGTCACGAAAAAACAACCAATTAAAGCGAATTGAGACCGCTGAGATAATTTCTGCCCGTTTTTTTAAAGGAAAAGCATAACCCTGTCAAAACCGGTCTCAAGGAATTTCCCCTCCCCGGCTCGCCAAGTTTTCAACAGCCCACAACCCCAGGAAAACGGGCGGAAATCTCTTGAAAATCCTCTAAAAACTGGATATTTCGCCCCTTTTGCCGCCAGCCTCAAAAACCGCAAAATTCCATACGGTTACCCCCGCAAGGCAAGAGGAAAACATCATTTCATTAACCACTAAACATTAAACTTTTCTCTTCATAGCTCAATATTACTCCTATTATCTCATTTTATCTTCTTTGCAACTCCACCCATTTTTTCCGGTCCCGGCATGCCCCTGTTCTATCGGATTTTTTCTCTCAAAATCCTTTTCATGCTATACTTAAGAAAAATTTATCCGGACGGAGACCAGCCATGGACCCAGCCTACCTTATCCCAATCCCGGACACCATTCCGGCCCCCTGGTGGTTTTTCGAGCTTCTCCTTATCCTGACCTTTTTCGCCCACCTTCTTTTCATGAACGCCATGCTGGGCACCGCCCTGATCGCCCTGGTCAGGGAGATGCGGACCCCGGCCACCGATCCGCCCCCCTGCCGGGATATTGCGGGCAAACTGCCGTACACCATCGCCTTTGCCGTGAACTTCGGGGTGGCGCCCCTCCTTTTTCTCCAGGTGCTCTACGGCCATTTCATCTATACCAGCTCCATCCTCATGGGGGTGTATTGGCTTTCCATCATCGGCTTGCTCATCCTCGCCTATTACAGCGCCTACCTCTATAAAATGGCGGACGGCCTGTCCGCCACCGCCAGAAGGCTGACGATAGGCACAAGTCTCCTGCTCCTGCTGACCATCGCCTTTTTCTTTGTCAACAATATGACCTTGATGCTGACGCCCCAAGCCTGGGATGTTTATTTCCAACGACCGGGCACCACCCTTCTGAATCTGGCCGACCCCATCCTTATTCCCCGCTACCTGCATTTTGTGGTGGCCTCCGTGGCGGTCGGCGGTCTTTTTCTGGCGATGCTCGCCTATTTTCAACGGAAAAAAGGCGAGCCCGGAGCGGAAAAACGGCTGCACGCAGGGATGCAATGGTTTACCTCCGCCACCGTGGTACAAATCGGCATCGGCATCCTCTTCTTTTTTTCCCTGCCTAAAAACGTGTACCAGCTCTTTGTCGGCGACTCGCCCCTGCACACCATCCTTTTCGCCGCCGCCCTGCTCGCGGTCTTTTTCAGCCTGTACTTTGCCAACAAACAACGGGTCTGGCCGACCACCTCCGCCCTGGCGGCCACCGTCCTTTTCATGGTGCTGATCCGGGACCTGGTCAGGCAGGCCTACCTTGCCCCTTACTTCCATCCCGCGGACCTGCAGGTCGTGCCGCAATGGTCGCCGCTGTTTCTCTTCCTGACCATTCTCGTGCTCGGGGTTGCAGTGGTCATCTACATGCTCAGGCTCGCGGCCCGGGTCCCTGAGGAGGCGAGCCGATGAACTATCCGGTCTGGCAGTTGGATTTTTCCGGCGGCGGGCTGCTCATCGCCCTGATCGCCATCCTCCATGTGTACATCTCCCATTTCGCCATCGGCGGCGGCCTCTTTCTCGTGCTCACCGAGATGAAGGGCTATAGGGAAGGCTCGCAGGCCATTCTCGACTACACCCGGAGGCACACCCGGTTTTTCCTGCTCCTCACCCTGGTGCTGGGCGCCATCACCGGGGTGGGCATCTGGTTCACCATCGCCCTCATCGCCCCGGCCGCCACCTCCATCCTCATCCACAACTTCGTCTTCGGCTTTGCCATTGAGTGGGTCTTCTTTCTCGCGGAAATCGTTTCCATCCTCATCTACTACCAGACCTTCGGCCGCATGGAGCGGCGCAGCCATCTTGTCCTCGGCTGGCTCTATTTCATCTTTGCCTGGCTCTCCCTCTTTGCCATCAACGGGATCATCGGGGTCATGCTCACCCCGGGCGAGTGGCTGCGGACCGGCAACTTCTGGGACGGCATCTTCAACCCCACCTTCTGGCCGGCCCTTTTCTTCCGCACCTTCCTCTGCCTGATGCTGGCGGGGCTGTATGGCTTCCTCACCTCCACCGGGATCAAGGAAGAAGCCTTTCGCCTGCGCATGGTCCGCTACTGCGCCACCTGGCTCCTGGCCCCCTTCCTCCTCTTCCTGGCCTCGGCCTGGTGGTATGTCCAGGCCCTGCCCGTGCCGCAAAAGGGATGGATTGCAAATTTCAGTCCGGAACTGGCCCCCTTTCCCGCCATCTTTTTCTGGGGCTCCCTGCTTCTTTTTCTCGGCGGCCTGATCATGGTGATCCGGTTGCCGCGGACAGCCACGCGCTCCCTGGCCGTGGTCCTGCTGCTTCTCGGCATCACCTATATGGGCGCCTTTGAGTACATCCGGGAAGGAAGCCGACGGCCCTTTACCCTGTACGGCCATATCTACGCCAATTCCATCCTGAGCAAGGATCTCGATACGGTCCAGGCCCAGGGCCTCCTGGCCTCGGCCAAATGGACCGCCAAGGAGATCACCGAGGAAAACCGGCTGGCGGTCGGCCGGCAGCTCTTCAATATCATGTGCTCCCCCTGCCATTCCGTGGGCGGCCCCATGCGGGAGATCAAAAAGCTGAGCGCCAAGTACGGCTCAATCTATGCCATGGAGGCCGGGATCAGCGGCCAGGGCAAGCTGAACCTCTCCATGCCGCCTTTCCCCGGCAACAACCAGGAACGCCATGCCCTGGCCGCCTTTATTATTGAAGGGCTGCACGGCAAAAAGGCCACGGCGGCGGCCCCTCCGCAGTTGAACGCCCCCCCGCTGGCTCCGCTGCCCTTTGATCCGGAAGCATCCGAGTATGTCCTCCTTGCCTGGAACAACCTCGGCATGCACAGCATCAGCGACGCGGACGGTTCGTTCAGCCTCATGCCTCCGGCAAACGATCTCTTTGCCCAACTCATCAAGCGGGGTCCAACCCCGGCGGTGGTCACCGAGGGAGTGGATATTATCTTCCGGGTGGAACCGGGCTTTGAAAAACCAGCCCTGCAGGTGGATTTCTGGAAGCACCTGCCTGCTCTGTTCGGCAGGAACCTGCCTGAGAATGTCGGCCTTTCCCGCCAGGGGCTTTCCGGCTTCATGCAGCTTACGCAAGAGGGGAAGTCCTTTGTCGCGAAGAATGTCCCGGTGGTTCCCTATCCCGAACAGGGGGGATACCAGCCCTATCCAAGCTTTACCATCGAGGCCAGGGACAAAAATACCAAGGCCCTGCTCGCCGCCACCCGCATGGTGGCCCCGGTGGCAACCGAGATGGGCTGCAAGACCTGCCACGGCGGGGGGTGGCGCAAGGGAGTGGCCGGGATCTCCGCCGCCACCGCCCAAGATATCCTGGCCGTGCACGACCGGTTCAACAAAACCAATTTGGCAGCCCAGGCCAAGGCGGGTAAGCCTCTCCTCTGTCAGGGCTGCCACCCGGATCCGATGCTGAATGCCCCCGGCAAACCGGGACTGCTCAACCTCTCCGCCTCCATCCACGGCTTCCACGCCAACTTTTTGGGCGGCCGGGGGGCCGAGGCCTGCGGTCTCTGCCACCCAAGCAGCCCGCAGGGCGGGACCCGTTTTCTCCGCGGTGTCCATCACGAGGCCGGGCTTGACTGCACCAACTGCCACGGCGCCCTGGAAGACCACGCCCTGGCCCTGCTGTTGGCCGAAAAAAAGGCGGGCAAACCCGGGGCGGCGCGGCTGATGCAGCACCTCAAGCCTTCGGGGACTACAACCCTTGGGGAGATACAACCCCGTACCCCCTGGCTGCAGCAACCGGATTGCCTGACCTGCCATGTCAACTTCGGACCGCCGGAAGCAGACAGCGCTTTCAATACCTGGACCAAGGGCGGCGATGCCCTCTACCGCAACCGGCACGACGACTCGGGCAGCATCCATTGCGCCGCCTGCCACGGCAGCCCCCACGCCGAGTATCCCGCCGCCAACCCCTATGAGAGGGAGCGGGACAACTTCGGCCCAAGGCAGTATCAGGCCAATTCCTACCCGCTGGGCGCCAACCGCAACTGCAAGGTCTGCCATACCGTGGACATGGACACGGACCTCCACCACCCCAACTCCCTGGGCATGATGCGCAACACTCGGGAGTAGCAAGAACCGCTGTTCCGATTTTCCCGGTGCCCCACTTCCACGACAAAGGAGTGGGGCACCGCCGGTCTGACCACCATTCGCTCTGCGTCACCTCCCTTGAGACTTCCCTGGATTAATCAGCGCCGAAAACCCAACCCAGCCTTGCCCCTGCAGCGCGGAATCCCGATCAAAAAGTTATGCTTGTATAATTTTATTCTATAACCTAAAAAAACTATTGACTTCTTAACCGCCGCTTTTTATTATGGTCCTCGTCCGCCGCAATCAAGACCCCGCACCAAGGAGAACACGCATGCCAACCATTCTGCTCCGCGAAATGCAGAAAGACCAGTCAGGCACCATCACCGCGGTCAAGGTCGGCGGCGAGCTTGGCCGGCGCATCCGCGACATGGGCATGGTCCCCGGCACCCGAATCACCATCATGGGCCGGGCTCCGCTCTACGATCCGGTGGCGATCAGGATCATGGGCGGCACCCTGACCCTGCGCAACAGCGAGGCGGATCATATCGAGGTGAAAGTCGCCAACCCCGGGGAGAGCCTGTAAGGGGCCTGATCGCAACCGGTTACAGACACTACCTTTTGCTTTCTGCCGTCATTCCGGCGAAAGCCGGAAACCAGTGCCTTTGTTCTGGATCCCGGCTTTCGCCGGGATGACATGTTTATTGTTATAATTATCCATCGGCAATGCCTCGCGGAACCCCCCCCGACAGGGAGTTTTCCGCGGGTATTTTTTGGGCCATCTAAGTTAGGCTTTATTAATTTTATTAACACCAACAAACAAGATCGGATAGAAGGAGAACAGGAATGAAGAAAAAAATCATCGGCATGGCAGGGCTTCTCCTGCTGAGCGCAGCCCCGGCCCTGGCCGAACCCCCCAAGGAAGCGGAGACCTTATCCCACCGCACCGAAAAAACCCACGAGCACTTGCCGACGACCGGCGACTTGGATGGCTTGGCGGGAAAGCTGGCGGACAGGTTGGAGTTCAACGCCCTGCTTGAAGTCGAGGCCTTCGCCGGCAAGGATTTTTCCGGAGCAAAAACCAGCGATGTGAGCTTGGCCACGGTGGAACTCGGGCTTGACGCGAAGGTCTCCGAAATGGTCACCGCCCATGTCATCGCGCTCTACGAAGAAGGCGCGGCAGACGACCACCTCATTATCGATGAGGGGACCATTATCCTGGGCGATGCGGAAAAGAGCCCCTTCCATCTGATGGCCGGGAAGATGTATGTGCCGTTCGGCTCCTTTGCCAGCGCCCTGGTTTCCGATCCGCTCACCCTGGAGCTTGCGGAAACCAGGGACACCGCCCTGCTCGCCGGATTTGCCGAGGCAGGCTGGCATGGCGCCCTCTATACCTTCAACGGCGAGGTGGATGAAACCGGAGCAAACGACACCATGAACACCTTCGGCGCCAGCCTTGGCTACAGGCTGGAAGAGGGCGAATGGCAGATCGACCTGGGCGCGGGCTGGCTCAACAACCTTGGCAACAGCAATGCCATCCGGGACCATCTCGCCACCACCAGCGTCACGGTGGACGGATTCATCGAGGCCCTGGCAATGCATGGCCAGCTCCAATACGACGGCTGGAGCATCCTGACGGAATATGTCGCGGCCCTTGACTCCTTCCAGCCCGGCGAGATGGATTTTGCCGGACGCGGCGCCAAACCCAAAGCCTGGCGGCTGGAACTGGCCCGCACCACGGAATTAGCCGAACGAGAAGTCACCCTGGCCCTCGGTTATCAGCGGACCGACGAGGCCGTGGCCCTCGGCCTGCCGGAACATCGCTATCTGGGCTCCGTTGGTATCCACATCTTCGCCAACACCACCCTGGCCCTGGAATACCGGCACGACCAGGACTATGACCTCGCCCAGGGCGGCACGGACGAAAACGCCCATCAGGTGGTGGCGCAGCTGGCCGTGGAGTTCTGAGCAGGATCTCGGCCACAGGCAGGAGGTGAGCAAGGGCTTGCCCCTGCCTGCCGGCCTTCCGCTCACTAACAAATCGTCCTGAATCATTGCGGGAGGAATACGCATGTGCATCGTCGTGATCGGCGGCATGGACCGCCTGGGCCCCCATTACCGGGAAGAGGCAAGAAGGCTGGGCATTACCCTGCGGCTGCTGCCCCGGTTCGAGCGGGATATGCATCAGAAACTCTGCCACAGCGACGGCGTGGTGCTCTTTACCGGCAAGATCTCCCATGCCGCCCGGCGCGAGGCGATCAACGCAACCCGGCGCCACAACATCCCCCTGTATCAGTTCCACACCTGCGGGCTGTGCGCCCTCCGCGACTGCCTGCGCTGCTGCGCCACCGGCGCGGCCACGCCCACGGAAGGCGGCAAAAAAATGTAACCATGCAGCAGGGGTGCGCCACGCTCGCCACCGTGACGGGCAGTTGTTTTTAGGTGGCCAAGCAGACAATGGCTGGACGAATCCCCATCGCCCCAAGACAAAAAGGATAGTGATTTTCCGATGCCGACAACCGCGACCATGCCTGCGAACACCTCCCCCGGGCCGACACCCTCCTGCCTCTGCCACACCCCCTGGTGCGCGGCCAATGTCACCCTGCACCAGTTTGCCGAGTCCCTGGGCGCGGCCATCGACGCCAAGGATGACCTGACCCGCACCCACTCCCAGGAGGTGGCAATCATGGCCCATCACCTCGCCGAGGGGCTGGGTCTCGGCGAGGAACGCTGCGAGGCCTTCCACATTGCCGGCCATCTGCACGATATCGGCAAGATCGGCATCCCGGACCGGATCCTCAAAAAGGACGGGCCGCTTACCCCGGCGGAATGGGAGCAGATGCGCCAGCACCCGGCCATCGGCTACGCCATCCTCAAGCCGGTGCAGGCCATGACCCAGGGGGAAGGAATCGCCGACCTGGTCCTTGCCCACCATGAACGCTTTGACGGCAGCGGCTATCCCCACGGCCTGGCCGGGGAGAAAATCCCCTTGGGCGCGCGGATCATCGCGGTGGCCGACGCCGTGAGCGCCATGATCGGCCACCGCCGCTACCGCCGGGAAGACCCCTGGGAAGAGGCGGTGGCCGAGATCATCCGGTGCAGCGGCAGCCACTTTGACCCGCAGGTGGTCCGGGTCTTTCTGGCCATGGCAGGAAAACTGCGCCCCCTGCTCCGCAGTCCAAAAGTTATGCTTGTGTAATTTTATTCTACAACCTAAAAAAGATATTGACTTCTTAACCGCAGCTTTTTATTATTGCCCATCGTCAATAGCAACCGATACCCAGCACAGGGAGAACACCCATGCCAACCATTCTGCTCCGCGAAATGCAAAAAAACCAGTCAGGCACCATCACCGCGATCAAGGTCGGCGGCGAGCTCGGCCGACGCATCCGCGACATGGGCATTGTCCCCGGCACCCGGATCACCATCATGGGCCGCGCCCCGCTCCACGATCCGGTGGCGATCCGGATCATGGGCGGCACCCTGACCCTGCGCAACAACGAAGCGGACCACATTGAGATCGAAGTCGCCAACCCCGAGGAGAATCTGTAATGTCAACCATCACCGTCGCCCTGGCCGGCAACCCCAACGCGGGCAAAACCACCCTCTTCAACACCCTGACCGGCGCCCGCCAGCACGTGGGCAACTACCCCGGCGTCACCGTGGAAAAAAAAGAGGGCGCCTACACCTTTGCCACCGGCGAGCAAGCCTCGATCATCGACCTGCCCGGCACCTACTCCCTCACCGCCTACTCCATGGAAGAGGTGGTAGCCCGCAACTATCTGGTGCAGGAAAAACCCGATGTGGTCATCAATATCACCGACGCCTCCAACCTGGAACGCAATCTCTATCTGTCCACCCAGTTTCTTGAGCTGGGGGTGCCCATGGTCATCGCCCTCAACATGATCGACGTGGCCCAGGATCGCGGGATCAGCCTGGATGCGCAAAGGCTCGCCGACCTCCTCAAGGTGCCGGTCATCCCCGTCATCGCCCGCTCCGGCAAAGGCACCGCCGAGCTGATGGCCGCGGCCCTGGAGCTGGCCAAAGAGAACCCCCCCTGGAACCCCCTGCACATCTCCTACGGCGAAGACGTGGACCTCGCCCTGCAGACCATGGCCCAACGCATCACCGCCGCCGGCTTCATGACCGACAGCTATGCCCCGCGCTGGCTGGCGCTCAAGTACCTGGAGGGCGACAGCCAGATCCGGGAGAAGGGGCGCGCGCACAATCCGGCCGTGGACGCGGAACTCCAGGAGATCGTGACCAAGGTCAGCGAGCACCTGCACCAGACCATGGAAACCTATCCGGAGGCGATCATTGCCGACCACCGTTACGGCTACATCAAATCCGTGCTCCGCCAGGAGGTGATCAGCCATAAATTCGACATCGACCGGCTCCATGCCTCGGACCGGATCGACAAGGTCCTGACCAACCGGTTTTTGGGGCCGCTCATCATGCTCGCCGTTCTCCTGGGCCTTTACAAATTCACCTTCACCTACAGCGAACTGCCCGTGGCCTGGCTCGAGACCTTTTTCGGCTGGCTGGGCGGTAACGCGGAGGCCTTGCTGCCGGACGGCCACCTCAAATCCATGCTCATCTCCGGGGTCATCGACGGGATGGGCGGGGTGCTCGGCTTTGTGCCGATGATCATGTTCATGTTTTTCGGCATCGCCGTCCTCGAGGACTCCGGCTATCTGGCCAGGGTCGCCTTCATGATGGATCGGGTCTTCCGGATCTTCGGACTGCACGGCAGTTCGGTCATGGCCTACATTGTTTCCGGCGGCATTGCCGGGGGCTGCGCCGTGCCCGGGGTCATGGCGGCCCGCACCCTGCGCTCCCCCCGCGAGCGGCTGGCCACCCTGCTCACCGTTTCCTTCATGAACTGCGGGGCCAAGCTGCCGGTGCTCGCCCTGCTCACCGCCACCTTCTTTTCCAAGAACCAGGCCCAGCTCATGTTCCTCCTGACCCTGCTGGCCTGGGGCGTGGCGCTCGCCGCCGCCAAGTTCCTCCGGCTCACCGTATTGCGCGGCGAATCCACCCCCTTTGTCATGGAGCTGCCGCCCTACCGCTTCCCCACCTTCCGGGGCCTCTTTATCCACACCTGGGAAAGAACCTGGCAGTACATCAAGAAGGCGGGCACCACCATCCTGGCCATCTCCATCCTGATCTGGGCCATGATGACCTTTCCGGGATTGCCGGCCTCGGAGGAAGAGAACTTCGCCCGGCAGCGCCAGGAGATTCTGGCCGCCTCTGCCGCCCCGGCAAGAGAGGCGCTGGAAAAGGCGGAGGCCCCTCTGCCGGAGGAGGCCCTGCAATTAAAAGAAAAGCTGACCGCTCTCGACAGCGACCAGGCGGGCCGCGCCCTGCGCCACTCCCTGGCGGGCCGAATCGGCACCTCCATGGAAACCGTCAGCTGGCTGCCCGGTTTTGACTGGCGGACCAACATCGCCCTGGTCGGCGGTTTTGCCGCCAAGGAGGTCATCGTCGCCACCCTGGGCACGGCCTACTCCCTGGGCGAGACCGACCCGGAGGACACCGCCTCCCTTTCCGAAACCCTGGCCAGGGATCCGCACTGGAACCCGTTGATGGCCCTGGCCCTTATCGTCTTCGTCATGTTCTACGCCCCCTGCTTTGTCACGGTGGTGTGCATCTCCAGGGAGTCCGGCTCCTGGAAATGGGGGCTTTTCGCCATCTGCTTCAACACCGTCCTCGCCTTTTCCCTGGCCACCTTGGTCTATCAGGGCGGACGGGCGCTGGGATTTGCCGGCTAACCCAAACCGAGATCAAGGAGACCCATCATGTGGCAGAACATCATCATCTTTTTCATCATCGTGGCCTGCATGTTTTTCATCGGCCGCCGCATCCGCCGCCAGCTTGATGGCAGCAAAACCGGCTGCGGCTGCAGCGGCGGCTGCAGCGGCTGCGATGCTCCTTCCGCGAAAACAAAGGACTGCGAGACCAAGAAGCCACCCTCCTTGCCATAGCAAACGAACGGTTCCCTTGCGACGGAATGTCTTGACCTGAGTCAAGGCATTCCGTCGTGTTTTGCGCTATCCTTGACAGAAAATCACACTCGGAGGTGAACCATGGAGTGGGACAAGGATGCGGAACAGGCGGTGGCCAAGGTGCCTTTTTTCGTCCGCAAGCGCGTCAAAAAAAGGGTGGAGGCCGAGGCGCAGCAGGGTGGCGGCGCCAGGGTAACCATGGCGCATGTCACGGCCTGCCAGCAACGTTACCTGCACCATCAGGAAGACGAGGTGCAAGGCTTTGCCCTGGAGACCTGCTTCGGGCAGAACGGCTGCCCCAACCGCATCGACACCGGCGAGGATCTGGCTAAACGGCTCGAATCCCTGCTGCGCGCCCACAACCTCAAGGAATTCATGCAAGGCCGGGTCTCCGGCCCGCTCAAGCTGCACCACGAGTTCCGGGTCACCATGGCCGATTGCCCCAACAGTTGCTCCCGGCCCCAGATTGTCGACCTCGGCCTGATCAGCGCCTCCCTCCCCAGGCGGACCGATTCCCCCTGCTCGGAGTGCGGGGCCTGCCTGGCCGCCTGCCGGGAAGAGGGGATCACCCTTGCCGGGGGAGCGGAGGCCGGCCCGCAATTCGACTGGCAGCGCTGCCTGGCCTGCGGCCAATGCGCCAGGACCTGCCCAACCGGCGCCATAGCCTGCGGCCTCACCGGCTACCGCATCCTGCTGGGCGGCAAACTGGGCCGCCACCCGCAGCTTGGCCGCGAACTTTCCGGGATCTTTTCCGCGGAAACCACCCTGGCCATCATCGAGGCCTGCCTCAGCCATTTCAAGGCGGAAAACAAAGAAGGGGAACGATTCGGCGAACTGCTGAACCGCACCGGCCTAGCCTTTCTAGCCCCCTATACCCTCAAGACCCCGTGAACAGAGCGAAAAATTTCAGCGGAATCTTCCTGATAAACTTGTTGCCGAACAGGACAATGTGCGTTATAAAACCCATCTCATCCATGCGCCCGTAGCTCAGCTGGATAGAGTGTCGGACTACGAATCCGCAGGTCGCACGTTCGAATCGTGCCGGGCGCACCAGTAAATAGCAAGGGCTTAGAGGTTTTCCTCTAAGCCCTTTTTCTTTGCCCCTTCCCTTTTGTTCAACCCCTGTTGTAACGCTCCGCAAATACCCGAAAATCAAGCCTGGCACCGAACCTTTCCCAAGCTTGACTTTTATTTTTTTGTATATACAATAAAATTATGATAATTGATTTTGACCCCGCTAAATCCGCGCAGAACGAGCAGGAACGCGGATTGCCATTTACACGCGCTATTGATTTTAACTGGGAAGAGGCCGTGTATTCTGAGGATGCTCGAAACCCTTATCCGGAAAGACGCTTCGTGGCAGTGGGTTATCTGGATAGGCGGCTGCATGTGCTTTGCTTCACGCCCATTGACGGCGGGGTCAGAATCATCAGTTTTCGCAAGGCGAATATGAGAGAGGTACGGAATTATGGCAAAGCGTTCACCATTGACTGACAACAAGGGCGAAGTCCGCGATCTGAGCATGGAGGATCTCAAGCAGTTCAAGGGCGCTGCCGAGGTATTACCGCCGGAATTACAGGCCGTGTTGCCCAAGCGCCGCGCTGGCCAGCGCGGGCCAGGCAAACGCCCGGCAAAGGAGGCGGTCAACATCCGGCTTGCGCCGGATATCCTCGCCGCTTTCCGGGGAACAGGACGAGGGTGGCAAACCCGCCTGAACAACGTTCTCCGTGAATGGCTCAAAGAGCACAATCACGCGTGATTCCCCGCCGCGCATACCACAAGATAATTTGCGCTATGCGCGCAATTGGCCCTGTGCCGCCCCCCAAGCGTTAGAGCTGCGCTTTTAAGGGCAAAAAATCCACACTCATTGACGCATAAAATTTGGCGCCAGCCTGATCATTGCGGGCGCCGAACAGGCGAGGAAACTTATAATCTTATGGGCATCCCCTGTTCACGTCCGTTCGAAATTCGGCAGCGGACAAAAGCTTAAGTCTCTAACGCAAGAACATCCCGTCCATTTTCCATTGTTAGTCATAACCGGAGAAAATTGCAAATGACCACAAGACGTACTTTGTATGAGAATCAATATATTGGTGCCTTCATCTATGCTCTGGGCCTGTACGCGGGGATTACAAAAGGGAAGGAAGCACTTAACGCGCTAAGCCTCATGCAGCAAACACCACTTGACACACAACTTGGGGACTTGTTTGCAGCATGGGGAGGAAGGAACTTCCTTTTTGAATTTA
>DASWIU010000149.1:0-4398 GCA_036397515.1 Desulfurivibrionaceae bacterium
TCGCACCTCACCGTGGACACCAGCAACAAGACCTCGGGCGAAATCGTGCATATTATTGAAACGGCCCTGGGAGACGACGGGTTTCTGCGCAAAGTCGAAGCCTCGCTCCCCAAGGATCCCATATACTGTTAGAGGGTGACAATGGCAGGAAATACCTTTGGCTCTGTTTTTCGCGTAACCACCTGGGGCGAATCCCATGGCCCCGCCGTGGGCGCAACCCTGGACGGCTGCCCCCCCGGGCTGCCCCTCACCGCCCTGGATATCCAGGCGGAGCTTGACCGCAGACGGCCAGGCAAAGGGGGACCTGCGGCCAGCCCCAGAAAAGAACCGGACACGGTGGAGATCCTCTCCGGGGTCTTTGAAGGCAAAACCACCGGCACCCCCATTGCCCTGGCCATCTTCAACAAGGATGCCATGAGCAAATCCTATGACAATCTCAAGGATATCTTCCGGCCGGGACACGGCGATATCACCTATCTTGCCAAGTACGGCCTCCGCGATCACCGGGGCGGCGGCCGGGCCTCCGCCCGGGAAACCGCGGGGAGGGTGGCGGCCGGGGCCGTGGCCAAAAAACTCTTGGGCCTGCACGGCATCACGGTCATCGCCTACACCGTGGCTCTGGGCGAGATCGCCACTGCCCGGCGCCATCTGGCCGAGATCAACGACAACCCGCTGTTCTGCCCGGACAACGAGGCCGCCGCCAAAATGATCAGCCATATCGAAACAGTCCGCAGAGAGGGCGACACCCTGGGCGGCATTGTCGAGATTCTGGCCACCGGCTGCCCGGCGGGCCTTGGAGAACCGGTGTTCGAGAAACTCGACGCGGCCCTGGCCGGGGCGCTGATGTCCATCGGCGCGGTCAAGGGGGTGGAGCTCGGCGCAGGCTTTGCTGCCGCGGCCATGCGGGGTTCGGAGAACAACGATGTCATCCTGCCCGACGGTTTTGCCACCAACAACGCCGGCGGAATCCTGGCCGGGATCTCCAACGGCGACGCCATCGTGGCCAGGGTGGCGGTCAAGCCCATCCCCTCCATCAGCAAGGAACAGCAGACCATCAACCTGGCCCACGAACCCGTCACAATCAGCATCGGCGGCCGGCACGATATCTCCGCCATTCCCCGGATCATCCCGGTCTGCGAGGCCATGGTGGCCCTGACCCTGGCCGATCATCTGCTCCGGCAGAAGGCCATCGCCTGAAAAAAAACGCAGCGGCACGGAGACAAACTCCCCTCCCCCCTTGCGGGGGAGGGTTAGGGTGGGGGGGAACTGCCCGGCCCAGTGGAACTTCACCCACCCCCCTGCCCCCTCCCGTCAAGGGAGGGGGAACAACGACCACAGGACCCAGACATGAACACAGCTTCTCCACGAAAACCCGCCATCCACAACGTCTGGATGCTGACCCGCGAATACGACGGCCTGGCCGGGGCCGGCGGGGTCAAGGATGTGGCCCGGCAGCTGGCCGAGGCCCTGGCCCGCTCGGGCCGCAAGGTCAGCGTGGTCCTGCCGCTTTACGGCTTCATGGACCCCAAGCAGCTGGGCTTTACCCCCCTGGATCTCTCCTTTGAAATCGACCTGGACTATGCCGAGGAGCCGCGCCGGGAATATGTGCGGGTCTTTGCCAAAACGGAAAAACCCGCGGCAAAAAAAGGGGCGCTGACCATCTACCTGATCGACGCGGCCCGCTATCTGGAAAAAAAGAGCGTCTACACCTATACCGCGGAAGACGAGGCCCTGGACCCTTTCCACCGCCAGGGTTCGGGCCATTTTGACTACTTCGCCATGAACGTCCTGCTGCAAAAGGCAGCGGCCGCCCTGATGATCCGCTTGGGTGAGCGGCCCGAGATCATCCACTGCCACGACGGCCACACCGCCATCCTGCCGGCCATACTCCGCGAAACCGAGGGCTTTCGCCATTATTTTGCCAAAACCGGCTGCGTGGTGACCATCCACAACGCCGGCATCGGCTACCACCAGGAGGTGGGCGATCTGCCCTTTGCCGAGGCGATCACCGGCCTGCCCGGCTCGCTGATCAACAACAACCTGCTGGACGAAAAATTCGACCCCTTTCTCGCCGCCTCGCCCTATGCGGCGATGAACACGGTGAGCGAAAACTATGCCCGGGAGCTGCGGGAAACCGACGACGACGCGCTGACCGGCTTCCTCGGCCACCGGCTCCTCGCCCGGGGCGTGGTGCTCAAGGGCGTGACCAACGGGATCAACCCGGCGGACTTCGACCCGACCAGGCCAAAGCCCCTGGGCCTTGCCGCTGCCTTCAACCCCGCCACCGGCGATCTGGCGGGCAAGGCGAAATGCCGCCAGAGCCTGATCAAGGATCTGGCCCAACACCGCCTGAAAACGGTCCGCCAGACCGGCACCCTGGAAAACCGGCCGGACAACCCGCTGTTCACCTTTGTCGGCCGCCTCTCCTCCCAAAAGGGGGTGGACAAGCTGTTGGGCGCCCTGGAAACCTTGCTCCCCAAAGACCAGAACTTCCAGGTTCTGATCCAGGGCTCGGGCAGCAAGGAGATCGAGACGGCCCTGGCCGGGCTGGCCGCAAAGCCCAAAAACCGGGGGCGCATCTGCCTGCTACGCGGTTACGACCAGCAGCTTGCCAACCGCATCTACGCGGCGGGCGATTTCTTCCTCATCCCTTCCCGCTACGAGCCCTGCGGCCTTACCGATTATATCGCCCAGCTCTTCGGCAACCTGCCCATCGTCCATGGCATCGGCGGGTTGGTCAAGGTGAAGGACGGGGAGACCGGCTTTTCCTATGCGGAGCACAAGTCCGCCGCCCTGATGGGCGCCATGCAGACTGCCTTGCAGACCTTCCGCGCCAACCCCAAAAAAATCCTGGCCATGCGGCAGGCCGCCGTCAAGACGATCCACGACACCTACACCTGGGACAAAGTGCTGAGCCATTATTTATCGCTTTATCGCGAGGCGCTTTCGCAGGTACAATAATTCCGCGCCTTCGGGAAAAACGACAGAAAAAACTGTCAAGCTTGGAGCCGGAAACTTAGAAAAACCACGGACCGTAACTGTTCAGCAGTGCCGCAGATGCGAGGAAGAGGTCTGCGAAGTGTGCTATTGCACATGAGCAGGCCAATGACAAAGCAGGTGCGGTGCTGCTGGGCAGTTACAAAAGGAGACTGGCATGACGATACGGATAGGCATCAACGGTTTTGGCCGCATCGGCCGCAACATCTTTCGGGCCATTGACAAAGATCCGCTCTTTGCCGAGATCGAGGTCGTCGCCATCAACGACCTGACCAACAATGCCACCCTGGCTCATCTGCTCAAATACGACTCGATCATGGGCGTGTACGACAAAAACGTGACCGCCGGCGAGGACGGCATCGTGGTCAATGGCCGCCAGGTCAAAATCTTCAACCACCGCAATCCCGCCGACATTCCCTGGGGCGATCTGGGGATCGAGTATGTGATCGAATCCACCGGCTACTTCACCGACGGGGAGAAAGCCGCCCTGCACCTTGAGGCCGGCGCCAAGAAGGTGATCATCTCCGCCCCGGCCAAGGGCAAGGTCAAGACCATCGTCATGGGGGTCAACGAGGACGAATACGACCCCACCGAAGACCACATCATCTCCAACGCCTCCTGCACCACCAACTGCCTGGCGCCCATGGCCAAGGTCATTCTCGACCGCTTCGGCATCAAGACCGGCCTGATGACCACGATCCACTCCTACACCAACGACCAGTCCCTCCTGGATTTCCCCCACGGCGACCTGCGAAGGGCCAGGGCCGCGGCGCTCTCCATGATCCCCACCAAAACCGGGGCCGCGGCCGCGGTCTCCCTGGTTATCCCCGAACTGAAAGGCAAGTTCGACGGCCTGGCGGTGCGGGTGCCCACCCCCAACGTCTCCCTGGTGGACGTGGTCATGGAAGTGGAACGGCCGACCACGGTACCGGAGGTGAACCAGGCCCTGAAAGAAGCGGCCAACCGCTACCTGGGCTATTCGGAAGAGCCGCTGGTCTCCATCGACTACCAGGGCAACCCGCACTCCTCGGTGGTGGACGCCATGTCCACCAAGGTGATCGGCACCTCGGTCAAGGTGCTTTCCTGGTACGACAACGAATGGGGATATTCCAACCGGGTGCTGGATCTGATTTTGATGATGGAGAGTCAGAAGCCGCTGTAAGGAGAGAGGAGAGCAGGGCGTTCTGGATATCATGCCGGAAAGGGTGATATCCAGTCGGGTAGGTCGGGTAGAGCAAAGCGAAACCCGACGCAACAGCTCCAACGCAGAAGGTAAATCCTGCAATACCGACGGTCGAGAGCAAAAGAAGCGACTTTTTTCTTTACCGCCGTGACCCACGAACAGCGAAGATTTCTGGGTGATGAGGCGCGAGGAAAAGGAGGCTGATCTCCTTTTTGAAC
>DASWIU010000150.1:0-2383 GCA_036397515.1 Desulfurivibrionaceae bacterium
CCCGCGCTGCATCCCATCCGTTTCAGCCTGCTCAGGTTGCTGGCGGGAGCCGCCAGGAGATTAGCCCTTGCCATTCGCCCCTGAATGTGCTGGAATGGCGGACCGCACTCTTTAGGGACTCGGAAAATGTTAATATACCATAACGCATCCGGTCTTCGGGCCATCTTTGACTGCGGCCTCAATCGCAAAATCCTCGACGGAGCGCTGCTACGCCTGTGGTTTTGCTCAATCGTCCCGACCAAATTCGTCTCAAAATCCGGCGCGATCCCTGAAAAGCTTATTACGGACAAGCTCTTAAGCTCTTACGCCGCCTCTTTTGCCTGAAAGATCGGGCAAACGGTTGCCTTGCCACTTCCCCGCTCAACCCCGACTCCCCCTTGCACAGCAAACACCTTGACGCCATAACGTTGTGACGCTAAATTGTGTGCGGAGGTATACACTATGAGCGCACTTACCAAAAGGACAACGGTGTATTTTGACCCCGCCCTGCACCGGGCGCTTCAGCACAAAGCGCTGGTGACATCCCGATCCCTTTCTGATATCGTCAACGAGGCGATACATCAGGCACTGGCCGAGGATGCCGATGACTTGGCCGCCTTTGACGAGCGGGTCAATGAGCCGCTGGTTTCCTATGAAACCGTGTTGAAAGAGCTCAAGGCCGATGGCCGTTTATAGCCTGTTTTTCAAGGATTCGGTCAGGAAGGATTTGGCTTCCATCCCCAGAAACGGCCTGCGCCGAATCATGGAGCGAATAAAAAGCCTTGCCGCAGAGCCCCGGCCCCTTGGTTGCGAAAAACTCTCCGGCCAGGAAAAATACCGGATTCGTCAGGGAAATTATCGTATCATCTATTCGATACAGGATACCCAACTGACCGTCTGGGTGGTCAAGGTCGGCCACCGCCGGGAAGTCTCCCGGACATAATAAGCACAACCACTTTATCTGGACCCCAACGGAGCCTCTGCCCATGCCGGTATTCGACCCCTACACCCCGATCTTCTGGCAGCGCATCGGTGTTGCCATCATCTGCGGCGGCATCATCGGCCTGGAGCGCCAGCTGCGCGGCAAACCGGCGGGCATCCGCACCAGCATCCTGATCTGCCTGGGCACCGAGGTCTTTGTCGCCCTGGGCGCGCTGATCACCGCAGGCACGGTGGCCGATCCCAGCCGGGTGGTGGGTCAGGTGGTCACCGGTATCGGCTTTCTCGGCGCGGGGGTGATCATGGCCAAGGAGGGATTGGTGCAGGGGGTCACCTCGGCGGCGGTGATCTGGATGCTGGCCGCGATCGGCTCGGTCATCGGCCTGGGCCATGAGCATGGCGGCGTGGTGCTGGCCGTGCTGACGGTCGGGGTGCTGACCGGGGTTGAGCTGCTGGAAACCAGCTTTCTCATGCTGCGCGAAGGGGTGCACCACCCGCATCTGCCTTTTCGGCGGCGGCGGCACGACGACAACCCCGATGCCTAAAAGTAACCTCTTGACCCGACGATTGAATACGTCATGCCCGAATGCTTTCGTCGGGCATCCATACCCCTGGATTCCCGCCTGCGCGGGAATGACGGTTTGGGTATTTACCAGTAGGAAATCCGGAAGCGCCGCACGTTAGCGACTTACGCTCTTATCCCGCCTCTTCAACATCCGCGATCCCGCGATCCGATACATCCCCTGCGCCCTACCCCGATTGTGGTTTTCCCCCACGATGTGATATCGTGAGGAAGTTGCAAAGTCCGAAACCAAGCAAAAGGCAAGGCCGCCCCTGAACCGGGCGGCCTGCGCCAGACTGCCAGGGAGGTGCTTTTGTGAAAAACCATGTATGGCGGCCGCTCTATCTGGTCCTGGGGGCCATCGCCCTTTTTCTGCTGATCAGACATTTTCTCGTGCCCCGGGATTTCGGGGTGCATGGAAGAAATTTCACCTACGGCTTCCACCGGGGCGGGAACATCCGGGAATGGCAGGCAATGCCGGTAAAATACCGGGGCCGAGACTCCTGCACCGAGTGCCACCCGGAAAATAGTGCGGCCAACGCCTCTTCCAAACACGCTGCCATCCAGTGCGAAAACTGCCACGGCCCGGCCGTGAACCACCCGGACAACCCGGCAAGGCTCGCCATCGACACCAGTCGGGATCTCTGCCTGCGCTGCCATGCAGCCCTTCCCACCCCCGGCAGCGGGCGCGCCCGGATCAAGTCCATTGCCCCCGACAGCCACAACCCGAAAACCCCCTGCAGCGATTGCCACAACCCCCATAAACCCGACCTGGAGGAGATGCGATGAAATGCTCCCGCAGGGAATTATTAACAACAGCTCTCAAGGCCACGGCGGCCGCGGCCTTACCCGTTGCCGCCTTCCGGTTCCTCAGCCCGGCGGAAGTACAGGCCGCCCTGGCCG
>DASWIU010000151.1:0-5803 GCA_036397515.1 Desulfurivibrionaceae bacterium
AAAAAAACCGGCGGCCCGGAAACATCTTCCGAACCGCCGGATCAGGTTAAAGACCTGAGCTATAAGGGACTATCGCTTGATGTTGATCAGATCGGCCAGCATCTCATCGGTGGTGGTGATGATCTTGGAGTTGGCCTGGAAACCGCGCTGGGTGGTGATCAGCTTGACGAACTCCGCGCCGAGATCCACGTTGGACTGCTCCAGCGAGTTGGGCGAAATCGTACCCAGGCCGTTGGTTGCCGGCGGACCGGTAATGGGCGCGCCGGAGGCGGTGGTTTCCCGGAAGATGTTGCCGCCCTCCTTGCTGAGCCCTGCCAGGTTGTTGAAACTGGCCAGAGCCACCTGGGCCCTTTCCAGCACCTGCCCGTTGGAGTAGTTGCCGGTGATGATCCCGGCCGTATCCACGGAAACCGACTGGAGAAAGCCGGCGGCGAATCCGTTCTGGTCCTGAAAAATGGTGGTGGAGCTGTTGGCGTACTGGGTGGTGGAGAGCGCCTCGGTGCTGAAACCGAGGCTCATCGTATCCCCGGCCCGGCTGCCGTCCTCGCCGCTGGCATCGGCGGCAATGGTGGTGAAGAGCCCGGCACCGAATGGAGATGAAATATCCGGCAGACCATTTATTATCGAGGTAATCTCCAACTGGCTGTGATACCCGGTGGCGGCGACCTCGTCGGCCACCCGGTCGGTGAGCACCAGGCGGCCCGCGCCATCAACGGTGGCCTCGGCATGAAACTGGTCCTCCAGCCAGGTAAGCAGATCCTGCATCGTAGGAGGATTATTGGGCGCGGTGAGCGGCGAGCCGAAGTTGGTGCCCGCTATAAAACTCGCGTTAACCGCGGTGCCGTCCCCGCGAACCCCGACAAAAGCCAGAGTATCCGTGAGGGTAAGGGCCACCCCCGCAGCGTCGAACACACTGTCCAAGGGTGTACTGTCGGAGATCGGCGTGCCCCCCAGCGCAGTGGTCTGGGCCCGAGCCGTGGAGACCACCTGTTGTTTTGCGGTGGTGACATTGAAGGTGTTGTCGGTGGCGTTGGTGGTACCAAAAGGATTTACCCCGAGAGAAAAATTGAAAACCGTCAAGGCCAGACCGCTGACGCCGCCGGTGTCATCGGTCATCTTGATCTTGCCCGCCGCGTCGATGGTCGAGGTAGAGTTAAAAACGGCATCCATGGCATCCAGCAAATCCTGCACCTTGTCGGTAGCCGCGAGGGTATAGGTTCCGGTAACCGCGGTTCCATCGTTGTCATAGCCGCTAAAGGTGACCACCGCCGGAGTAACTGAATCAACCAGCGTGCCGGCGCTGTCATATACCGTGCTCCACAGGGTTTCCTTGGTGATGGGCGTTGAGGTTCCGGCGGTGGCATAGGCCGCGCCGCCGCTGACCAGAACCTGACTGACCGCGGTGGACTGCCCGCTGTACCTGGCGCCGAGGTTAAGCTCGATCTGCTGGTTGGTCGTGGCGCCGGTGAAATTCGCGGCAAAGGAGTAGTACTGGTCGGTATTCCCCAAGGTAAGCAGGTTGGTGGTCTGGGCCGGGTCCACCGCGCCGTCGGGCGGCACGTCCCAGGCGGTTATGCTGCTGATGGCGCCGGAGGTGGAGAAATTCAGCACCCCGTAGAGCAGGGCACCGGCGCCCTTGTGGTTCTCGTAGTTGTAGGCGGTGTCCGGGGTGTAGATGGAAGCCTCGTCATTGGTGCCGTCCAGGGCACCGCTGGCGTCGCGGCCGGTGCTCAACACCCGGTTGTCTTCACTGGGCTCGCAGGTCACCAGAAACTCCCACTGGTTCGCCTGGGTGGTGCGGTCGAAATACACGGTGAGATCATGGCTCGCGCCCACGGAATCATAGACCTTGATGGCGGTGGTGTACTCGTAAGCCCCCGCGTCGATGGGGGAAACAGGCACCGGCAGCGAGGGGTTGGTGCCGTTCCAGGCGTCGAACAGACGCTGCTCGGTGGCCTCGTTGCTCATGCGCTGATCCACATTGGCAATGACCTGGATACCGGTGGTCGCAACCGGCGGGGTGGTCTTGCCGAGATTGATATCGCCGATGGTGCCCTGCCGCTCGCCGGAGGTGGTGTCCAGGGTCCAACCCTGGACAAAGTTGCCGGTGGGGTTGACCAGAAAGCCCTCCTTGTCGAAACGGAATTCCCCGGCCCGGGTGTACATGTCCGCCTCGGCGCTGCCCGCGGCCCGGAGCATGAAGAAGCCCTGACCGCCGATGGCCAGATCGGTGGCGGTTGAGGTGGACTCGAACGAGCCCTGGGCGAAGATGCCGTCGATGGTGGTCATGGTCACACCGCGTCCGACCTGGGCCGCGCCCGCGGCGGTGGCCACGCTCTGGGAGAGAACATCCTGAAAGGTCGCCCGGCTGGACTTGAAGGCGATGGTGTTGACGTTGGAAACGTTGTCACCCAAAACGCTCATGGCGTTGCCCATGGTGCTGAGACCACTGATACTTGCGTACAACGAACTTGAAACACCCATGTCCTACCTCCTGTTTCCTTGCGCTCTTATTTTTGCTGCAATCGCACGAACCGCGATGGCAACAGTGGCGACCTTGCCACTCTTTAAATTTATGTTACGGGCCTGTGCCGTCGTTCCCTTGTTACAAAACCATCATCTTTTTCTCGACATCACTGAACCACAAGGATGTCGGCGACATTCATGGTTACGGATTTATCCACGGTTACCTGGGCCTTGCCGCCGTCAAAATTCACTCCGGTGACCCGGCCGGTTGAACGGTAATCCACATCGACTTTCTGCCCCAAGGCATTTATGGCAACCACGTTGTAGGTATACTGCCCATCGTCAACCACCGTGCCGCTGGGCGTTGTCGCATCCCAGGTCAAATCATGGAGACCGGAAGCGGCATACCCCAGCTCCACCGTATCCGCCATGCGGCCTGCCGAGTCGTAAATCTCAATCCGGCAGGAGTCGGCGGCATCGGCCAGGGTGTACTGGGTAGTGGAAACCTTCCCCTCCACCACGCCCATGGTGTTGCCGGCCCCCTGCACCTCTTTGCCGATCAGGGTCAGAAGCTGGAGGTTGTTCTGCGACACCTGGTAGCCAAGCAGTTTCTCCAGGTTGTCGGACATCTTCATGGTGGCTTCCATGTTGGAAAACTGGGCGAGCTGGGAGGCCATGTCCGTGCTGTCCATGGGCTCCAGCGGATCCTGATGCTGCATCTGGGTGATGAACAGGGTCATGAAATCACTGCGATCCAGGGTTTTCTTGCCCACCGCGGCCAAGGTTGCGGCATCCTGGACCGGCAGGGTCGAACTGGTGGTTGCTGCTGTGGTCGTCATTGTATTTTCCTCACTCGTTCTCAGGCAAACAGATCAACGCCGTTTTCACGGCCATTTCCGGGCTGCGCCCGCTGGTAGAGAATATCCTCGGGCAGATCGGCCAGGGTTGTCTTCCGCCGGCCCGCTCCTTTTTCCAGCGAACCCGCCTGGAACTGCTGCCAGGCTTCGTTGCCGTCATTGTCCCGATTCAAGGAGACCATGCATTCCCCCATGGTAAAGCCTTGCTTCTCCATATTTTCCTTAAACTGCTCCAGGTTGCTTTCCAGCACCTCTTTCACCCGGGAATTTTCCATGGCAAAGGAGACCGCCACCTGATTGTCGCGCACCGTCATCTCCACCTTGACCTCGCCCAATTCCTTGGGATAGAGCTTGAGAATCAGATGGTGCTCCTGATTGCGCAACCCCTGGAGCACGCCCTGGGAAAGCTGGGTAAAGCTCTGCTGCTGAAGGCCGGGGGGCAGATTGGGAATATGCACGAAAAGTCTGGCCGCCTGGCTTGAAGGAGCGGCGGCGCTGACCGCCTCGCCCTTGGCCGCCCCGGCAGCCTCGACTTGAAAGACGGAGCTGTTTTCGGCGAAAAGTTCCCCGCTGGCTGGGGCGTTCCGGCCCTCTTTTCCGAGCTGACCGTCCCGGTCCATGGCCGGAACCGGCTCCACGGTTTCCCCGTCAAGGAGCGTTGCGGCATCCGCATTCTGGGCGGACAAAAGATCCTCGCTCTGAGCCAGCTTCTTTTCCAGGGCCATATCGGCCTTGGCTGTGCCCTGTTGCGCCTTGACCTTGGCAAGATCAACGCTTTCCATGAGCTTTTCAAACACGGAAACCAGGGCGCCCTGAACAGCGGAGGAGAGACTCGGTCCCTTGGTTTCAAAACCGGACTTGCTCAGTACCTCCTGAAGATCGGCAAGGAAAGAAAGCGGGTCTGCCTGGAGCCTGTTGGCCTTCACCTCGTCAACGGCCTGCGCCAGCATGTTTTTTAACCGACCCAGGGTGAGGGTTACCGGCGGGCCGGATTCGACCAGCCCTTCAACAACCGGCAACCGCTCGGGCAACAGGGCCCGCTGCAACTGCCGGGAAACCCCGGCATTGGCAAGAAGATCCTGCAGCTCTTCCGCTTCCAGCGCGGTGATGTCGGCAATTCCTTCCCCCGGCAGATTCTTCAGGCCGGCCAGAAATTTTTGCAGATCAAGGGTATTGTCCCCCCGCACCGCAGCCTCGCTGATCCTGCCCACCTCGGGAACAGGCAAACCCAGGCGCTCCAAAAAGCTCTGCAGAAGCGGCAGATCGGTTTCCGGCACGGTCACGGGCACCTCATCCCGCAGGGTTTGGAAATGGCGGGAGAATGAGGCCAGAAAATCACCAAGATTCAACTTGCCGTTCTGGTCCTTCATTTTATCCATGAGCGCGGTCAGCTGGCTTTCGTTCATGCCGGCATCCTGGGCGATCTTTTGAAGCAGCGCCGGATCGGGCACCGGAAACGACCATTCTCCGGGCCCCAGCTTTTGATCGCCGGTTGCCTTTTGGAGATCCTGAACAAACTGGCCCAACAGGGCGGCGATGGTGGTTGCCGCCTCCCCCCCGTCCTTGCTCGGCGAAGCGGCGCCAGGCGCCTTGCGGCCGGCGGCGGAGAGGGCGGCCCTGGCTTTTGACAGGCCGAGAAGATTATTCTTGCCCTGGCGTTCCGTGGCCAGCTTCTTTTCCATATAGTCGGAAAAGTTCGACCCGGTTTTCTTGCCGGCCGGGCCTTTTGCCTCGACCGCCGCCGTCACCTGGGCCTTGGGGGCCTGCACAATGGGAATCATGAGTGCGTCCACGAAAAACTCCTCGCTGTAAGTTTGATCTTGATCCTTCGCGTCCAACGGAAGCGCGCTTGTCATCAGCCAAAGCAAAAGATGTGCCACGCCTAAATCACGCAACAAGGAAAACAAAACAACAATGGAATAACAGTGAGTTAACTGGCGCAAAGAAATAGAGTCGCTCAGCAAAAATGAACCGTCCGAACCGCAAGAGAGGAAAAGAATTCCCCCGAAAAAAACAGCCGCCGGGACAGGAGCCCGTGGTTGGGAAAGAATTGCCGGGAGGCACAAAGAAAGGCCAAGATGACACGGTTCCCTCCCGCCGAGGGAGGGGAAGAATGAGGCGATGCGGGAAAAAAGCACCAACAAAAAAAGGTTCATCCGGGAATTGCGGGGAAAGTGGCGATAAAATCAGTCCGTTCATTTCTTTGTTTGCCCAAAGAAACGAACCAAAGAAAGGGCACCCGTGTCACTGGTCCCGCCGAAGGCGGGATGCCCGGAGTTTATGCCCCGCATGGGGTACTCCTCGATGCTGCCGGGGCTTTGCAAACTCGCTGCGCTCAAACAGTGCAAATCCCCTTTTCGGCAGCCTCTCCGGTGCTCGGCTGCGTGCCAATGGGAATTTTCCCCATTTGTCCTGCCGCGCCTCGCAGACGAGGGCGGAAAAAGACGCGGGAACTGTTTGAGGGCGAAGCCCGAGTTTTT
>DASWIU010000152.1:0-3002 GCA_036397515.1 Desulfurivibrionaceae bacterium
GACCGGGATCAAGGCCACCAATTTCTTCCAGGTGCGGCCGGGCACGGATTACGCCCTGGCCCTGGCCCTGATCCACGAGATCATCAAGGCCGAGGGCTATGACGCGGAGTTCGTGGAGCGCTACACCACCGGTTTTGACGAGCTGGCCTACTTCGTGGAAAACTACTCGGCGGAATGGGCGGCCAAGGAATGCGGGATCAAGGCCAAGGACATCCATACTCTGGTGGGCCAGCTCATTGCCGACCGGCCCAAGGTCATCTTTCATCCGGGCTGGATGCTCTCCCGCTACAACGATTCCTTCTACGCCAGCCGGGCCCTGAACTGCCTCAACGCCCTGATGGGCAACATCGAGGTCGAGGGCGGCCTTATTTTTGCCAAGGGCGCCGGAGACTGCGGCGGCAAGGGGCCGCGCAGCCTCACCGAACTCTCGCCCAAGCCGACCGCCAAACGGGCCGACGGGGTGGGAGACGTTTACAAACAGTTCGAGAAAGGTCCGGGCCTTTTCCATCTTTTTTACAAGGCCATGGCCACGGGCAACCCGTATCCGATCAAGGGGATCATCTGTGTCCGCCACGATCCCTTCTCCTGCTTCCCCGACCCGCAGGCGCAAAAGGAGGCCCTGGACAACTGCGACCTGATCGTTTCCATCGACACCCATTACAGCGAATTCGGCTGGTATGCCGACGTGATCCTGCCCGAATCGACCTATCTTGAGCGCGACAGCATGATCGCCCTGCAAAAGGGGATGAAACCGCGGCTGATCATGCGCAACAAGGCCATCGAGCCCCAGGCCGACACCCGCGAACTTTACGACATCATCAAGGGGTTGGCCACCCGGCTCGGGCTGGACCAGTATTTCCCCTTCAACACCACCCAGGAGCTCTGGGCCTGGCAGTTGGAACCCACCGGCTTCGCCCTCCCGGATTTCGAGAAAAAGGGTTTTGTCGAATACGCCGACAAACCGGTGTTCTACGACCGGGAAAAGCTGGAAGGCAAGTTCAAGACCCCTTCGGGCAAGATCGAAATCATCAGCCAGAAGCTCGGCGAATGGGGCTTCCCCTCCTGGAAGCCCTACGAGAGTCCGCCCAAGCCGCCGAAGGGCCAGTATCGTTTGGTGTTTGGCCGCTCGCCGCTCCATGCCCACAGCCAGACGATCAACAACCCGCTGCTCAACGAGATGATGCCGCAGAACACCCTGTGGATCAACACCAGGGAGGCAGGCAAGATGGGGGTTTCCGAAGGGGATTTCGTGGATGTCATCTCCGGGGATGTCACCAGCGTGATCCAGGCCAAGCTGACGGATTTCATCCATCCCGAGGCGGTCTATACCGTGCACGGCTTCGGCCGCCAGATCCCCCTCCAGACCAGGGCCTACCATGCGGGCATGAGCGACCAAAAGCTCATGATCGGCCAGCTGCAGAGCATGGACCCGGTGGGCGGCGGGCTCAACCTCTGCGAAACCTTTGTCTCGGTGCGGAAAAGCTCCAAAAACCATCAACGGAAGGTGGAATTATGAACACCTACACCCTGTATCTCAACAGCAAACGCTGCATCGGCTGTCACGGCTGCGTGGTTCATTGCAAGGCCAACAAGGGGTTGCCGGTTGGGCCGATCCTCTGCGAGATAAGCCATGAACCGCTCAAATCCGTGCGGGGGGTTCCCAAGACCGAGTTCAAGTTCCGCTCCTGCTACCACTGCGAGGATCCGTTCTGCGTCACCATCTGCCCCACCGGGGCGATGAAAAAACGGGAAGACGGTATCGTCTATGTGGAGGCGGAAAAATGCATCGGCTGCATGGCCTGCGCCGGGGCCTGCCCCTGGGGCATCCCCCAGCACAACCCGGAAACCAACAAAGCGGTCAAATGCGATTACTGCATGGACCGTCTGGATGCGGGTCTGCAACCAGCCTGTGTGACCAAATGCACCACCCATGCCTTGAAACTGGTGGCCATGAAAGAGGTGTAAAGGATTCCGCAAATCAGAAAAAAGCCGTTTACGGAAACGATGCTATAATTCTTTCCCGGATATGTACCCAATTCACCAGGGGAAGTCGGGAATGGCAGCCTCAGCATAACACATTCCCGGAACTGTCAAACAAGTAAACCTCCAGCTCTGCCGGTGGTTTACTTGTTTGTTATCAAGGCGGTCCGCTTCTGGATCAAGAAGTCCGAAAAACTGTCGATGAAATACAAAAAAATCACTTAACCCCACGCAACACTCTCCACATGACGACAGCCATAATACCCCCCAGGGGAACAGACATTATTTACGGATAAACTCTAAACAAGGAAAGATCTATGAAAATGTCGTTGCGCACCAAAGTGATGGGAATTCCCCTGGCATTGGTTGTGATTGCAATTACTCTACTGGTCGCCGCTTCGCTTTGGGTGCTCAACAACATGTGGCAGACTCAGTTGCAAACCCTTGCCCAAAGCCAGGCAGGGCTCACCGAAAAAAGCATCGAGAGCCTCAAAAAGCAGGCTCTGGTCTTTGCCGGCTTCGCGGCCCAGGTTCCCGGCGTGCAGGAGGCCTACCAGCTGGCCCACCAGGGCAATGAGAACGAAGGGCGAAGGATACTGCGGAAAACCTTCGATCCCATCCATGCAGAGTTGGCCAAGATGCTTGGGGTGAAAAACGTCGAGATTCACTTCCACCTGCCGCCAGCCAAAAGTTTTCTTCGCATCTGGCGCAAAGCAGGGGACCGTGAAGGCGGAGATGATCTCTCTGCCTTCCGCAAGACCGTCTTAAAAGCAAACAATGAAAAAACCCAGGTCGCGGGGATTGAGGTCGGTGACCAAGGCTTTGCCATCCGCGGCGTTATCCCGATCACCGGGCCGGACGGCCAACATCTCGGCAGCGTGGAAGGACTCATGCCCATGGGCAAGGTTTTTGAAACCGCCAAGGCACTAGAAACCGACAACGTGGCGGTCTATCTGCTCGCCTCGCAGCTTGAATTCGCCAAAAAGGCCAAGGAGAAAAATCCACCCATCATCGGTGATCTG
>DASWIU010000153.1:0-12297 GCA_036397515.1 Desulfurivibrionaceae bacterium
CACCCTCATTGTCACCGAAATCCAGGCCGCGGCAAAACTTACGGGCAAGATCGTAACCCTTGCCCCAGGCGAGCACCGCGAGGTGGAGGGCGTCACCATCGAGGCGGTTCCTGCCTACAATACCAACAAACAATTCCATCCAAACTCCAACCACTGGCTGGGATTTATTCTCACCGTGGACGGCGTGCGGGTGTACCATGCGGGCGATACCGATTATGTCCCGGAGATGAACGATATCCGGGCGGATATCGCCCTGCTGCCGGTTTCCGGCACCTATGTGATGACCGCCGAGGAAGCGGCGCAGGCGGCCATGGCCATTGGCCCCAAGATCGCGGTGCCCATGCATTATGCGGCCATTGTCGGGACCACCGATGATGCGGCCCGTTTTGCCGCGGCCCTTGCCGGCCGGGTTCGGGTGGAAATCCTTGGCCGCGGATAATCCTCAATATTTTCCGGTCTGCCTCAAGATCGCCGGCCGGCAATGCCTGGTCATCGGCGGCGGGCGGGTTGGCGAGCGCAAGGTGCAAGGATTGCTGGCCCATGGCGCTGTGGTCACGGTGATCAGCCCTGAGTTGAGCGAACCGCTTTCTCTTTTGCAGCGGGCCGGGACGATCGGCTGGCTGCCCCGTCTGTATCAGGAAGGGGATCTGGCCGGGGCCTTTCTGATCATTGCCGCCACCGATGATTCGGCGGTGCAGGAGCGAATTCATGCCGAGGCAGAAGAGCGCAACCTCCTGCTCAATGTGGCGGATGTGCCCAAATGGTGTAATTTCATTCTTCCGGCCACGGCGCGGCGGGGAGACCTCTCCATCTCCGTTTCCACCGCCGGCAAAAGCCCGGCCCTGGCCAGCATGCTGCGCCAGGCGCTGGAGGTCCAGTTTGGCCCGGAATATGGGGTGCTGGTGAATATCCTCGGGGCCCTGCGGGACACCGTGCTGGCCACCGGCAGGCCGCACGCGGAAAACAAGCTGATTTTTGCCCGGCTGGCCGACCCGGAAATGGCGGTCTGGATTAAAGACGGCCTCTGGCAAAAGCTTGCCGCCCATATTCAGGAGGTCCTGGGCCCGGATGTTCCCCTTGGCTGTCTGGAGGCGGCCCGCCGGGAATACCAGCAATTGTGACGGACTGGCAGAAAGGGCAAAAGGCCACAGGTCCGCAACGGAAAAATAAAAAGTAGCAAGTGAAAACTGTTGTAATCGCGTCTTTTGGCGATTGCAACAATCCTCAGGAGCGACGCGATGACCCTGTTGTTTCAACTCACCCTCTCTCTGTACCTCCTGGCCACCGCGGTCTATGTGGCCCATTTTCTCTCCCAGCAGAAACAGGTGCGGACCGTTGCCCGGGCGATTCTTTTTGCCGGCGGCCTCCTGCATACCGGGTATTTTGTCGCCCGCTATCTCGCCGCCGGGCACACCCCCCTGACCAGCAACCATGAAGCGGTTTCTTTTTTTGCCTGGTCCATGACCTGGGCCTTTTTGTCTTTCTGGTGGCGGTACCGGGTGAAAAACTTCGGCGTCTTTGTCGCGCCGCTTGTCTCCCTGCTGATGCTGGTCGCCGCCTTTTCCTCCCAGGAGATGGCGCCCTTGCCCCCGGCTTTAAGGAGCAACTGGCTGCCGGTGCATGCCAGCATCGCCATCATGGCCAACGGCTTCATGGCCCTGGCTTTCTGCGGCGGGGTCATGTACCTCCTCCAGGAGCGGGAGATCAAGAAGAAAAAATTCGGGATATTCTACAGCCGCCTGCCCTCCCTGGAGGCGCTTGACAGCCTGAATCAGCACTGTCTGGCCCTGGGTTTTCTGCTGTTGACCCTGGGGATCATTACCGGCTCGGTCTGGGCAAAGCAGGCCTGGGGGGCATACTGGCAGTGGGATCCCAAGGAAACCTGGTCGCTGATCACCTGGCTGATCTACGCCGCCATCCTGCACCAGCGGCTCACCATGGGCTGGCGGCGCAGGCGGGCGGCCATCATGGCCATTGTCGGTTTTGGTGCGGTTCTCTTCACCCTCTGGGGTGTGACCTATTTGCTGGGGGGAGTGCATTCCTATGTTGGCTGAGAGCATCGTCATCATCGGCGTGAATCATAAGACCGCTCCGGTGGCGGTGCGGGAGAAGCTGGCCTTTTCCGGGGATTGCGCCGGGCCGCTGCTGACCTTGATGGATATCGAGGGGTGCCGGGAGTGCTGCTTTCTCTCCACCTGCAACCGGGTGGAGGTTATCTTTGTGGCCGGCGATCCGGCGGCGGCAGCGGTGGCGGTGCGCGGTTTTCTTTTTGCCAAGAGCGGCCTTGCCGACGCCGAGGCCCAGCAGTACAGCTATCTGTATCAGGGCAGGGATGCGGTGGAGCATCTGTATAATGTGGCGGCCAGCCTTGATTCCATGGTGGTGGGGGAGCCCCAAATCCTGGGGCAGTTGAAGCAGGCCTATCGCGAGGCGCTGGAGCACAAAACCACAGGGGTCATCCTGAACCGGCTGCTGCATAAATCTTTTTCCGTGGCCAAAAGGGTGCGCACCGAAACAAATATCGGCGGCAGCGCGGTTTCCATCAGTTACGCGGCAGTCCAGCTGGCAAAAAAGATCCTCGGCAACCTGCGGGACAAGTCTGTTTTGCTGGTCGGGGCCGGGGAGATGGCGGAGTTGGCGGCCGAGCATCTGGTCCGGCAGGGGATCGGCCGGGTGATCGTGGCCAACCGGACCCTGGAGCGGGCGGTCAAGCTGGCCCAGCGGTTTAACGGCACCGCCGTGGGGCTGGCCGAGTTGACCACCCAGCTGGCGGAGGTCGATATCCTCGTCAGTTCCACCGGCGCCACCGACCTGATTCTCACCAAGGATCAGGTGAAGCCGCTCATGCGGCAGCGGAAAAATCGGCCGCTTTTTCTTATCGATATCGCGGTGCCGCGCGATCTTGACCCGGAACTCAACGATCTGGACAATGTCTACCTCTATGATATCGACGACCTGAAAAACGTGGTCGATGTGAACAAGGCGGAGCGGGAAAAAGAGGCCTTGCGGGCGGAAGGCATTGTCGCCGAGGAGGTGGTCAAGTTCGAGCAGTGGCTGGAAGGCATGGAAATCGCTCCCACCATCACGGCCATCAGGCAGAAGGCCAACGGTATCCGCGAGGCCGAGGTGGCAAAAACCCTGGCCACCCTGAAATCGCTTTCGGACAACGAGCGGCGTTCGGTGGAGATGCTGGCCAATGCCATTGTCAACAAGTTGCTGCATGAGCCCATGATTTTCCTGAAAAACAGCGCTCCCCACGACAATCCCGCGCTCAAGCTGGCCTTTGTCCGGCAGCTGTTCGGCCTGGACAAGGAATCTCCGGAAGAGTAGCCGCTGCGGGAAAACGTTTGACATGTCGTATGGCTCTGGGTAATATAGCCTGCTTTATTGCTGGGCGGATTTTTTGCGCTTGCGGAATTGTTTCCGTAAGGGCGTGTGAGGCAAGGCCCCAGCTGCTGCAAGACAGCAAAAATTGAAGGAAGGCCAACGAGAGGCCGTAACAGAAGAAAGACAAGGAAGACGATCATGAGCAAGAGAACTTTTCAGCCCAGCAATCTCAAAAGACACCGCACCCATGGCTTTCGGGCCAGAATGCAGACCAAAAACGGGCGGGCGGTTATCAACCGTCGTCGGGCCAAGGGCCGCAAGCGGCTGACCGTTTAGTCTGTTTATCCCAGCCCGGCAGAAAAGCACCGTACGCGCAGCATGAAAACCCGGGCTCTTGCCAAGGCCATGCTGCTGGTCAAGCCCTGGCAGTACAAGATGGTCTATGACCAGGGGAAAAGGGTGCGGGGTCAGAACTTCAGTCTGATCCATGTGCCGAACAGCCTCGTCGGTAACAGACTGGGAATAAGTATCCACGGAGTACGGCAGGCGGTGCAGCGGAATAGGATCAAGAGGATCATCCGGGAATTTTTCCGTCACCATCGAGATTTTATCGAGCCGTGTTCCGATGTGGTCTTTGCCGTGCGGCCCGGGTTTGTTCCCGATTCTCCTCGGGAGGTCGAGGCGGCGGTTCAATCGCTTCTTGCCCGGAGGAAGGCGGTTGGCAAGGGAACGGCTTCGGGCGCAGTGGCGGTGAAGGTCTCATGATATCCCTATGCTCGGCAGGTTTTTCCCCCAAAAAGGGAGTGCTGTGAAAAAAATTTTCATTGCCCTGATACGGTGTTACCAGCTGTGTATCTCTCCGTTTTTCGCGCCGAGCTGCCGTTTTTCCCCCACCTGCTCCCAGTATGCCATAGAGGCTTTTGCCCTCCACGGGAGTGCCCGTGGTCTGTATCTTACCCTGCGCCGTCTCCTCC
Organism: Desulfurivibrionaceae bacterium; assembly: GCA_036397515.1. Taxonomy (GTDB): domain Bacteria; phylum Desulfobacterota; class Desulfobulbia; order Desulfobulbales; family Desulfurivibrionaceae; genus Thiovibrio. The sequence continues at coordinate 4,302 of DASWIU010000153.1, forward strand.
GATGCCATCCCTTTCACCCCGGCGGGTTTGATCCGGTGGACAGATCTTCTTGAGGCGAGAGCAGGCGGCGTTATCCGGGTGCTTCAGGCCTGCATCCAACTTAATAGAGCCTGACAAGGATTGATTTTATGGAAACACAGAGAATTTTTTTGGCCATCTTCCTTTCCTTGGCCATTTTGCTTGGCTATCAGTATTTTTTTGTCCCCACTCCCCCTCCGGTTGCGGAAAGTACGGTCGCCTCCTCCCCCCAAAACGGCAAGGAAGCGGAGAAAAGCATCGCCAAGGCGCCGGCTCCCGTTGCCGCGGCAAGCCTGTCGGCTGTCCAGCCTGCCGGCGCTGCCGTGCGGCAAGGGCGTGAAATCCCGGTGACAACCAGCCTGTACTCGGCGGTGGTTACAGAGTCGGGCGGCATGGTGAAAAGTTTTCAATTGAAGGATTATCGGGAGGCCCTGGCCAAGGATTCCGGCAATAAGGAGCTCCTCCAGCCAAAGAGCGGCGACAATCTGCCCCTGAATTTTTCCTGGGGGATTGAGCCGGGCAGCATCCCGCCGGTGGTGTATGAGGCTGCCCCGCTGAAGACGGAGCAAGACGGCGCGGTGCTGACCATGCGGGGCAAGTTGCCCTCGGGCCTTGAAATTGTCCGCACCATGCGGTTCTCCGATCAGCAGTATCTGGTGGAGTTGAGCATCGAGGTGGTCAACAACACCGCCGCCCCGCTGCAGGGCGCCCCGTATCTCACCCTCGACAACCGCCCGTTTTCCAAAGAGAACGGGATGGTTTCCGTCGGCCCCGCCGTATTGCTCGATGGGGTGCTGGAGGAACTCAAGGCGGACGACCTGAAAAAGGGAAGCAAAAGCTTCACCGGCAAGCTCGGCTGGGCAGCCTACGAGGATAATTATTTCTTCTGCGGCATTGTCCCGCAGACCGGTGAACAGCACACCGCCCATTTTTCCCTGCAGGATGAAAACAGGGTAACCACGGTGTTGGCAGGGGCCAGCGACGTCATTGAGCCGGGCAAGCGTCAGCAGTACACCTACGCGGTGTATTTCGGGCCCAAGACCATGGGGGCGCTCAAGGCGGTCGGTCACGAACTGGAGCGCAGCATCAATTTCGGCTGGTTTGACGTGATGGCCAAACCGACCCTTTATCTGCTCAACTTTTTCCATGGCTACGTGGGCAACTACGGGCTGGCCATCATTCTGGTGACAGTGCTGATCAAGCTGCTCTTCTGGCCGATTTCCCAGAAAGGCATGAAGTCCATGAAGACCATGCAGAAGCTGCAGCCCAAGATGGCCAAGCTGCGCGAGAAATACAAGGACGACAAGCAACAGCAGCAACAGGAGATGATCAAGCTGTACCAGACCTACAAGGTAAATCCGGTGGGCGGTTGTCTGCCCATGGTTATCCAGATTCCGGTATTTTTCGCCCTGTACAAGGTGCTGCTCCAGACCATCGAGCTGCGGCACGCGCCTTTTTTCCTCTGGATCACGGATCTGGCTGCGCCGGACCGGTTGCCGATCGGTTTTGATATCCCGTTTCTCGGGGGGATTCCGGTGCTGACCCTGCTGATGGGGGCAACCATGTTCCTCCAGCAGAAGATGACCCCGGCCACCGGGGATCCCACCCAGCAGAAGGTCATGATGTTCATGCCGCTCATTTTCACCTTCATGTTTTTGAATTTTGCTTCAGGGCTGGTCTTGTACTGGTTTGTCAACAACCTGCTGTCCATTGGTCAGCAGTACCTCGTTAATCGGCATGAGGCCGCATAAAACTGGCTGACTTACGGAGTGCGCAAGGGGCAGTCCCGGCCACAATTGCCAAGAGAAGACGCCGGGTTGCCAAAAAATGGCCTGGGATGGAGGAGTCACACGATGTCTGCCAAGATGGAATATAAGGGAACCGATGTTGAAGAGGCGATCGGCAATGCCTGCGCGGCGCTGAATGTGCCGCGGGAAGAGCTTAATATCCGCATAATCTCCACCGGTTCCACCGGGATTTTCGGCTTGGGCCGGAAGAAAGCGGCGGTGCAGGTCTCTCTCAAAAAAGAGGGCGGCCACGAGCAGAAGCGGCCGGCGCCGGAGAAAAAAACGAGTGTGCCCAGGGGCAGGGCGGAAAAGCCTGCTTCGGACCGGAAACCGAGTCCGCAGCGGGTCAGGGCGGAACAGTCTCCTGCCAATGTTGAGCCGGCGGAAGAGGCGGTGGGAGATCCTGTCACCCCCGAGGAGATGGAGGCAATCCGGGCGGATATCGCCAAGATTCTGGAACTCATGGGCTGCCCATCGGAAATCAGCATGGAGCAGGATCAGAACAACAAGGTCCATGCCAAGATCACCGGGGAGTTTGTCGACATCCTTGTCGGGCCGGAGGGGCAGACCCTGGATGGCCTGCAATATGTGTTGCGCAAGATTATCACCAGAAAATTCCCGCAGAAGGTTCTTTTTTCCCTCGATGCCGCAGGATTCCGGGAGAACCGGATGGATGAACTCCAGGCGCGGGCCGTGCGCCTGGCCCAGGAGGTCAAGGAAACCGGCAAGACCAGAACCATTCCCGCCATCAACCCCGCGGAAAGACGCATGGTGCACATGGCCCTGCAGGACGACACCGAGATCAGAAGCCGCAGCGTGGGCGAGGGGTTGTTTAAAAAAGTGCTCATCTATCTGCCTGGAAAAGGGCGGCGGCGTTCTCCCCGGAAAAAGAAAAGCGGAGAAAACAGTCCCGAGTAATGGCCCGAAAAAAGGTCGAGCAGGCGCAAGCTTGTAACAGATAATCAGTGGAGCAACGGTAACGGGTTACAGGGGGAAACAATCCTTGTGGTCTTCGTCCGTTAGGCATTCAACACGAGCAGCTTGCCGGGTCAGCCGGGCGAGCTGCTGTCCGGTGCCGGATTTCACCAGGCAAGGAGCCTATGGCATGCGTGATTTCCCGGATTTCAACGAGGCGACCATTGCCGCCATAGCAACGCCGCCCGGCGCCGGCGGCATCGGCATCATCCGGGTGAGTGGCCCCCAGTCCCAGGCAATCCTCCAGCAGCTGTTCCAACCGAAAAACCCCCTGTCCAAATTCATCAGCCACCGGCTTTATTTCGGCGCCATTGTTCACCCGCAAACCAGGGCGGCCATTGACGAGGTGCTCGCCGTGTACATGCGCGCGCCCCAGACCTACACCAGGGAAGATGTGGTGGAAATCCACGGCCACGGCAGCTATCTGCTGCTGCAGGAAATCCTGGCCCAGATCGTGACCTTCCCGGCCACCCGTCTGGCAGAGCCTGGGGAATTCACCAAGCGGGCCTTTCTCAATGGCCGGATCGACCTGACCCAGGCAGAGGCGGTGGCCGAGCTGCTGGGCGCCAAAACCAAGGAGGGCGCCGGCCTTGCGGTGAGTCAGCTCCGCGGCGGCTTGCAGGGGGAGATCTGGAAAATTCGTGATGCGCTGGTCGCGGTTCGTGCTATCATGGAGGTGGCCATCGATTTCCCCGATGAAGAGGTGGAGATCCTCGACATCCCAGCGCTCACGGCGCGACTGGTTCGGGAAGTGCAGGAGCCCTTGGCCCGATTGCTGGCCAGGGCGGAAGGGGGGAAAATCATCCGCGAGGGGGTTTCCGTGGTCATCCTCGGCAGGCCCAATGTCGGCAAATCCAGCCTGCTCAACTGCCTTCTCCGGGAAGACCGGGCCATTGTCACGGAACTTCCCGGAACAACCAGGGACACCATTGAGGAGTGCCTGGACATCAAAGGGGTGCCGGTGCGCATTGTCGATACGGCCGGCATCCGGGAAACCGTCGAAGCGGTGGAAGAAATCGGCATCCGCCGCGCCCGGCAAAAACTGGGAGAGGCGGATCTGGTCTTGCTGGTTCTTGACGGGGTGGAAGGACTGCAGGCTGAAGACCGCACCCTGTTTGCGGTGGCGGCGGACAAAAAGATTGTGGTGGTGATCAATAAGATCGACCGGGCGACCTCCCTGGATTTTGGTCTGTATACCGAGGCTTTTCCCGGAACCCCCGTGGTCGCCATTTCCGCCGTAACCGGTGAGGGCGTTCACAACCTGGAGGATGCGGTGTACGAGGCGGCCACCGGCGGGCATGGCCTTCAGGAGCCGGGAGTCGCAGCGCCGAACGTGCGGCATGCCGCGGCCTTGCAACGTGCCCTCGTCGCCGTGCAACAGGTTGGCGAGGGGCTGGCCGCGGACCTGCCGCCGGATCTCCTGGCCATTGATCTCCAGGCTGCGCTGGCTTTTCTCGGGGACATTGTCGGGGAAACCACCACGGACGATGTGCTGGATATGATTTTTGCGGAGTTTTGCCTCGGGAAATAGCCGGGGTATTTTGGCGCGGCAGTACAACAGCCGCAGGGCAACAACGAAGGAAAAGTCATGACCTCAGGCAAGAAACACAAAGAGATCGATCTTGACGAACAGATTGAATTCCTGAAAAAGGTAAGTTTTTTTCATGGGTTTGATGATCACGAGCTCAAGCAATTCCTCCAGGTCAGCCGATGGCTCCGGGTTCCTCCCAACACGGTGATCATCAAGGAAAACACAACCGAGCGGGCCTTTTACATCCTGGTCAAGGGTGAAGTCCGGGTGGAAAAACAGCTGCCGGGGAAGGCAAAGCCCATTCAACTCACCACCCTTGCCACCGGGGATTGTTTTGGGGAAATGGCTCTGGTCACTGAAATAAAACGGACCGCCGATGTGGTGGCAAGCACGGAATCCTTTATCCTGCGGGTTGAGCCCGAGATTGTCAGTACCTCCAATGTGTTTCTGCAGCTGAAATTTTATAAGCGGTTCTGCGAACGGCTGGTCAGCAGGCTGGATCTGGCCAATAAAAAAGTTGCCGGACGTGATGGCGAAGAGGCGAACCCTTCTGTTTTGCAGAAAGTGCTTTCCGATGGCGGCCCACCTGGAGTCGAAGAAAAAGGGCGCAAGCCGCCGGTCAAGCTGGGCCTGGGCATGGACCGGCCCGAAAAACCGGAAAAATCCAGGGATGTCCTTGCTATTCCTCCCATGCCGGACAAGGATCAGCGGCAAACCCCCGGCAAGCTGCATCAGCGGGTGCACCCGGAGGCGGTTCTGCCGGTGAACCCCGCTGTTGCCGCCGAGCTGCACGCCATGATGAAAAGCGGCTCGGGCATTGACAATACCCGGCGGTTGTCGGATTTGATCTCCCTTGATCCCGTGCTGAGTTGCCGGGTTATCCAGACAGCCAATTCGCCATTTTACCGAAGGGCCAACATGGTGGGCACGGTTCCGCTGGCCATGGTTATTGTCGGAGTCAAACAGGTCCAGGAAGTGCTTGTCGATACCATCCGGGCGGCCAAGTCAGCGCAGGCCTTCAGCGGTTTCACCGCGGTCTCCCGGGATTTCTGGCGACATGCGGTGGTGGTCGGCAGAATTGCCGAGATGCTCAGGGATGTAATTCGGATAAACACCTCGGCTGATCTGTATCTCTGCGGCCTTCTTCATGATCTGGGCATGCTGGTGCTGGATGGCCTGTCGCCGAATTTTTACCCGCAGTGTGCCCAGTCATCCGAAGAGATGCAGGATATGGTCAGGGCGGAAAAGGAGTACATCGGCGTGGATCACGGTCAGGCGGGTGTCTGGCTTGCCGAAGGCATTGGCCTGCCGCAACCCTATCTGGATGTGATGCATTTCCATCATGTGCCGGAAAAGGCGACGACCAACCCGGTGCCGGTGGCCCTAGTGAATCTGGCGAATATTTTCGCCTCCATGAAGGGCGCCTGTCTGGGCCAGCCCCGGGTGACACAGCAGGACGCCTTGCGCTCTTTTTCCTGGGCGCTGATCCAAGAACACCACCGCCCGTTCCAGGAGGTCAATGTGCCGCAGTTTATCAATTCTTTTTCCGCGGAGCTTGACAAAACCTGGGCCAGCATGACCGGGGATATCCTGCTCTAGTCCATCAGTCGAGGGGGGTGAACTGATCCTTGGTGGCCCCGCAGACGGGGCAGGCCCAGTTGTCCGGCAGATCCTCGAAGGAAGTGCCCGGGGCGATGCCTGAGTCCGGGTCTCCGTCCGCCGGATTGTAGATGTAACCGCAGACCGAACATTCATAGCGTTTCATGGTGGGGCTCCTTTTTGTTTTGGCAAGCATGGAGGCTGTCAGGGGAAATCTTCCGGACAAGGGACTGTCTCCTTTATTTATAGGTGCTCCCCCTGGCCAACGTCAACGATTTTCAGCCGCTGTTACGGAAAATACACGGCGTTCCCGGCGGTTCGCTACAGCTCTTTATGCCGTTGTGGCCACCTCCATGGCGAACTTGTTTTGGTGCAACGGCTTATCGGCCATGGGCCTTGCCATTCATGATGATGCTTGTTGCTGTAGAGCAGAAAAAGAGGGACAGATGATTGAGAAGGAAGAGGTTGTTTCCAAAAACGATATCGCCAAGAGGGTCAAGGAGCTTGGCCAGGCCATTAGCCGCGATTATTCCGGGCGCCAATTGGTGGTGATCGGCATTTTAAATGGGGCCTTCATTTTTCTCGCCGATCTGGTCCGGGAAATCGAGCTGCCCATTGAGATAGACTTTATCCGGGTCTCGAGCTACGGCTCTTCCACCTGCTCCTCCGGCGCCATCCAGTGCATCAAGGACACCGAGCTTGTGCTGGCCGGGAAGGATATCCTGCTGGTGGAGGATATTGTCGATACCGGTAGAACCCTTGCCTGCCTCAAGGAACACTTTGCGGCCAGAAAGGCGGCCTCCGTGCGGATTTGCGCCTTGATCGACAAGAAGGAAAGGCGCGAGGTCGAGGTGGCGGTGGATTATGCCGGCTTTGTGGTGGCGGAGGGCTTCCTGGTTGGCTATGGCCTTGATCATGCCCAGCAGCACCGCCAGTACCCGGCAATCTACAAGATTGTCAGCGGCGTGTGAGGCCCCATGCCGTCCCTGCAGGAAAAAGACAAACAATTCCTCTGGCATCCGTACACCCAGATGCAGGATTATGCCCAGCGCGACCTGCTCCTTATTGACCGGGCAGAGGGGATTTTCCTGTTCGACCAGCAGGGGAAACGCTATTTCGATACGATTTCTTCCTGGTGGTGCATTGTCCATGGGCATAGCCACCCCATCATCACCGAAAAAATCCGTTCGCAGCTGACGCGGCTCGATCAGGTGCTGCTGGCCGGCACCAGCCATGAAGGGGCGATTCTCTTGGCGGAGCAGTTGGTGCAGCTGACGCCGCCCGAGCTTACCCGGGTGTTTTATTCGGACAATGGCTCCACGGCCTGCGAAATCGCGATCAAGATGTCGCTCCAGTACTGGCGGCAGGTTGGGCAGCCGAATCGCTGCCAGCTGGTGGGGGTAGAGCGCGGCTACCACGGCGACACCATCGGCACCATGAGCCTGGGCGGGGTGCCGGAATTCCATGGCCCCTTTGCCCCGCTGCTTTTTCCCTCCCATCGTCTGCCATCCCCTTACTGCTACCGGTGTCCGGCCGGCCTTGGCCAAGAGAGCTGTGACTGCCAGTGCCTGCAACCGTTGGTGCAACTCCTGGCCGAGCAGGGGACGCGGATTGCCGCCCTGATCATCGAGCCGTTGATCCAGGCCGCCGGGGGGATGATCATCTATCCGGCCAAGTATCTGCAAAAGCTGGCCGCCTTGACCAAGGAACATGGGGTGCATCTGATCCTTGACGAGGTGGCCACCGGTTTTGGCCGCACCGGCACCATGTTTGCACTGGAGCAGGCCGGAGTGACGCCCGATTTTCTCTGTTTGTCAAAAGGGTTGACCGGTGGTATGTTGCCCATGGCCGCAACGCTGACCAGCGAGGAGGTTTTTCAGGCCTTTTATGCCGATTACGGTGCGGGAAAAACCTTTTTTCACGGCCATACCTTCAGCGGCAATCCCCTTGCCGCCGCCGCTGCCCTTGGTTCCTTGCAGGTTTTTGCCGAAGAGCAGACCATGGCCGGGCTGCCGGCCAAGATCAGCCGTCTCCAGGCGCGGATGCGCCGCTTTGCGGACCTGCCCTGGGTCGGGGATCTCCGGCA
>DASWIU010000154.1:0-3365 GCA_036397515.1 Desulfurivibrionaceae bacterium
TCCGCCTCGTCCCGCACCCCGCCCAGGGAAATGCGGATGAATTTCCGGTCCATGGACCGGGCGATGGATTGGCCGAGCGAGGTCTTGCCTACCCCCGGCGGGCCTACAAAACAGAGGATCGGTCCGTGCATGTCCTGCTTGAGCTTGCGCACCGCCAAGAATTCGATGATCCGTTTTTTAATCTCCTCCAGGCCGTAATGGTCTTCGTCCATCACCTGCTGCGCCTTGACGATATCAAGGGAATCGGGGGTGGAAGTCAGCCAGGGCAGGTCGAGCAGCCAGTCAAGATAGGTCCGGGAAACCGTGTATTCCGGCGAAGAGGGCGAGATGCGGGCCAGTCGGTCAAGCTCCTTTTCCGCGGTCTTTTTGGCCTCTGGAGGCAGCTCGATTTTGGCAAACTTTTCCCGCAACTCCTTGAGATCGAGATTTTCCTCATCTTCGCCAAGCTCCTTGCGGATGGCATTGAGCTGCTGACGCAGGAAAAAATCCCGCTGCTTATGATCCGTGTCCTCCTTGATGCTTTTCTGGATATCCTGGCTCATCTGGGCCGTTTCCAGGCGTTTGTTGAGTTGGCGGGCGGTCCGATGCATCAGGGCCTTGCCCGGTTGGATCTCAAGGAGTTCCTGTTCCTCGACCGGGGTGAGATTGAGCTGGGAAATCACCAGATAGGAGATATAAAAAGGATCGGACAGGGATTCGATGGTGGTGACGAGTTCAACCGGAAGCGAGAGCATCTCCGCCAGCTTCTTAAACTGGGTGCGGAGATTGAGCACCAACGCCTCGACCTCTTTGTCCTCTTCCACCTCCATGGGGATAACGGCAACCCGCGCCGTCAGATAGGGCTCTTGCTGGACAAATTCAACCAGCTCCAGTTTTTTGATGGCGCTGATCAAAACCTGATACCCGCCGCCCTCCCTGACCTTGACCAGCTTGTGGATGTAGCCCAACACCCCTATCCGGTTTAGGTGCTCGGGCTCAACCCGCTCCTGCTTCTCCTCGGCAACCTCCTTGTGGCTGACAATGGCGACCAAGCGGTCTTTAAGAATCGCCTCGTCTATGAGCTTCTGGGAGGCGGGATGCAGGATATTCATCGGAAAACCCATGCCGGGAAAAAAGACAAAGCCGTGCAGGGGTAGCACCGGCAGGATCTCCGGCACGGGCAACTCGGCGGGATTCCCGCGGGATTCCGGCTTTTCCGCCGACTTTTCCGCCAAAATTTCTGTTTCTTCTTGCCTGTCGTCTTCGCTCATGATTTTCGACCTGTATCATTTGGGGTTCAGGTGAAAAAAATCGGCCGGCACCTAGACTTATTAGCCAACGGTAATCTTGATTTTCACCGTATTGCGGCGCCGCAAAGGCAGGGTAATCTGCAAAAAACCGTTTCTGCTTTCCGAGACCGCTCTGGAGACATCCACAGGTTTTGGCAGGGAGATGGACCGCTCGAAAAAACCGCGGTCGATCTCCAGCTGGTGGATGCACGAGACCGTGTCCTGCGGCTCATACCCCCGCATTCCGGAAACCGTAACCCGTGAATCCTCGGCCATTACCGTAAGAGTCTCCGGCTCTATCCCGGAGATATCCATATAAACAATGATCGCCGATGCGGTCTCATACACATCCGCGGCCGGAAACCAGTTTCCGGCAGGAAGCATGGAGCCCACGCCTTGCAGAACCATGCTCCGCAACGGTCCGTTGGGCACTCTATAGAAGGGACGCTTCTTTCTAAACTGATCCATGGCTTTTCTTCCCTTACCTGCCCGGATTTCCCGGAAGCCAACCCCGGCTAGAGACTTTCGACAAACCCGGTTCCCTTGCATACGGGGCAGACCACTTGCGGCACGCACTGGCAATCATTCCACTCCTCGCCGACCTTGGACCCGCGCCACTCACTGTTGCATTCGCAGGTTCCCTGGATCACCTTTTCGCCATTGCATTCAGGACACACCTTTTTATCCGTATCGCCCATCATACCCCTCCCTGGAATTGGAGACAGCCCGGCCAGCTTCACCGGCACACGATTATTCGCATTATATACTTGGGGGCGTCTCAAAGACGCCGACAAAACCGTGAGCCGCCCAAGGCGGCAACACTATTTGCCTCCCCCTTTGACAAAGGGGGACTGAGGGGGATTTAAAAATGCGACATTGCACGAACCAGACTGCAAATCCCCCCTCACCCCCCTTTGTTAAAGGGGGGAATAAAGGCGCTACATGCACAGGAACACGGGAACAGCCTGAACACGATTGCAGTAAAGGTTTGACCTTTACGAGTCCCCCGGCAGAGCCGGGGGTTTACCTTAAAGAAAGTATGGAACAGCTTCAGAGGGATGTCAAGGAAACAGGCAGCGACAAAACAGGGGGCGTTACGGTTCATCGGCATGATGGCAGGCGTGCGCCACCATGACCTTTTTGGCCAGGCCGGCGTTGATGGCCAGACGCGCCCCCTTGCTCGCCACGATCAGAGGGCCGGAGGAATGATTGCTGACGATCTCCAGACAAGCCCCCACTGTAAGCCCCATATCGTTCAACCTGGCCTGCACCTCCCGGCCGCCCAGGATGGAGACGATCCGCACCCGTTCGCCATTGGCGGCATACTGCAGGGACAAGGCCGGTTCCCGCTGCGCCATGCAGGAGGCGCACAGCCCGTAGATCTCCATCTTATGTTGGAGGGGGTGGAACTGGAACTGCTCGGCTATTGCGTGCTGGAGCCTTTCAAGATCTTGGTTGGCAAACTCCTGAATCTTGCCGCAACGGGTGCAGATAAAATGGTCGTGGTGCATGCCGAGGTGGTGGTGTTCATAGACCGGTTCCTGGGTTTCAAACAACTGTTTCTGGGCAAAGCCGAACTGGCAGAACATCTCCATGGTTTCCTTGAGAAACTCCCGGTCCAGCAGCTCCGGCCTTTTTTCCCTGATGATTCCTTCCAGCCCGGTCAGGCTCAGATGATCTTCCACGGAGAGAAAGATATCCAGCACCTTGAGCCGCTCTTCGATGCGGGAGGCATTGAAGGATTGCAGCACCTCTTGAAACTGTTCCCGCTCCTGCTGGTGCTGGGTCTGGGGATCAAGCCCTGCCGGGCCACCCCCTTGCCCGCTCTTGTTCTTTGCCGACCGAAAAAAATCAAACATTGTCACCTGCTCCTTCGTGCCTCAATCAATCTGCAGCCACTCGCCATTCACCAAAAGAGAATGGGGGCGAAAGCGGGCCTTGTACGCCATGGCCGCAACCGGTTCTATCCAATAGCCAAGATAAAGATATTCACAGTGTTCACGCCTGGCAAGCTCTATCAGGTACAGGATATTGAAGGTTCCCAGGCTTCTTTTTTCAAAGGCCGGGTCAAAATAGAAATAGACCGCGCTCAGACTG
>DASWIU010000155.1:0-10858 GCA_036397515.1 Desulfurivibrionaceae bacterium
ACACCGAGGTGTCATCCACATCTTTTTCAAGCCGCTGCTTCCTGAAGTCAACCCAGACATCGGCCAGGCCAAGTAAAGCGACAAAGCCGATGCCGTAAATCTGCAAGAACAGAAGGCTATATGTTATCATCCTGATCGCCAGGGGCAGCGACCATTTGTGCATCATGCTCGAGACAACCGCCAACCCCTGCGAGAGATACAGAACCAGCAGCACCAGGCCCGCATTCAAGCCCAGGGTGTGGAACCTTTCCTCGGGGATCAGAAGTGCGATGCCTGCCATTATCACCGGCCAGACCAGCAATTCCGGGAGCCGCCAGTTTTTTAAATCTTCCCTCCCTGTCCGGGTGGGGTCTCTCTTTTTCAACAGCCACTGGCCGACCACAATGTTCAGCCAGACGGTGCAGATGATCGAGGTGAGGAGCAAGGCCGGGAAAAGCCGTGCCACCTGTTCCCGAAGCTGGGTGACGAAGACCTTGATCTCTTCAAGATCTTCCGCCGGGAAGCGCCCTGAATCCCGATACAGGTTAACCGTTGCCTCAAAACCCTTGTCCAGACTCTGCCGCAGCTCAAGATACGGATTGCTCTGGGTAATCATGCCGACCAGCCAACCCGTGACGAGCCAGACAAGAACGAGATAGCCAACGCTTTTGATCCCGGCTCGCTGGGCCGACTCATTTTCCCTGTCTGCCCTGGCAAGGATAAAGCCGACGGGCAGAAGGGTCAGTGAGAAAAGCAGGCCCGGCAGGGTTCCGGTCCAGAGGGTCGTGCCGCCTGCAATGGCCAGAGCCGAGGCAATAATGATTGCCCCTTGTCTCTGGCCGTAAACGCCCAGGAAGTAGTAGACGGGCAGGGGCATCAGGCAATGGAGCCACTCAAGGCCGACCACAACCGCCGGCACCGTGAAAACGAGGGCCGTAACAGCGATGGCCACGATAGTCTCTGCCGGCCTGCTTACTCCTGTGCGTAACAACACGATTCCTGGCTGGTTCCCGTTCTACTGCTGGGCCTGACCGGCATAAGGCAACAGGGCAATCTGGCGCGCACGCTTGATTGCCTCGGTGAGCTGCCTCTGGTGATGGGCGCAGTTGCCGTAGATGCGCCGGGGTATAATCTTACCGCGCTCCGTTACAAAATTGCGCAGGGTTTTAACATCCTTATAATCAATCATCAGGCTCTTGTCCGTGCAGAAACGACACACCTTGCGCCGGTTGAAAATCTTCTTTTTCTTGATAACCATGGTCTTTCCTCTTTTTTGGTTCGATATATGTAATAGTTAATCGCGACAGGCGCAAAAACTATTCAGAGGCTTCTTCTTCAACCGCGGGGGTGGTTTCCGGCTCTGCAAGCCCTTCCGGCTTGGGGGCGTCCGGGGTGAAGACCTCCTGGGTTTTGACGGTCATGAACTTGAGAACCCGGTCATCGATGCGGATGAGCCGTTCCATTTCCTTGACGCCATCAGGCAGCCCGGCATATTCGACATAGAGAAAATCGCCCTGGGCTTCTTTTTTGATGGGATAGGCCAACTTCTTCAGGCCCCACCGGTCGGTTCTCACGATGAGTCCGCCAAAACCTTCGATGGTTCCGGTTACCTTGTCGGAAACCGAAGAGAATTCCGTTTCTCCGGCCCCCGGCCTGACAATAACAATTGTCTCGTACCTGCGCATTGATTCCTCCTTGTGGTCATTTGGCCCTTGCTTTTTGCGTTTCATGCGAAGAGCAAGGAGGTATGTGGGAAAAATAGTAAAAAAACAATCGCGATTGATAGCAATTAACCTTGTGTTTGTCAATTGTTTTCTAGGAATTATCTCGGCTCGTTTTTGGCCTGTTGCCAAACCGCCAGGAGAGCCTCGGGGGCAAGGTCAACCATTTGTTTTCCTCGTTCAGCCATAATTTTTTCCAGCACGAGAAAGCGGGTCGTGAACTTGCCTGTTGCCTCATGCAACACGTCTTCTCCGTCGATATCCGCCTTTCTCGCCACAACCGCGAGGGCAAAGAGGAGGTCGCCGAATTCTTCCTTGATCTGCTCACGCGAGCCACGGGCAAGGGCCTCCTGTAGTTCCTGGAATTCTTCGCTAACTTTGCTTAGGGCTCCGGAGATGTCCGGCCAGTCAAAGCCCTCCCTGGCCACCCGGTCTGCGACCCGTTGGGCCCTGCGCAGCGCCGGCAGGCTTTTGGGGATCGAAGCCAGAAGATGTCTGGGCTTTTCTTGCCGCTCGTTTTCCCGGGACTTTATCGCCTGCCACTGCCGGCGCAGCTCCTGCTCCGAGTCCACGGTTTCACCGCCGAACACATGGGGGTGTCGGCGGATCATCTTGGCGGAAATGGAGTCGATTACATCAGAAAGGGTAAAGAGATTTTTTTCCTGGTAGAGGTTGTTGAGGAACAGGACCTGGAAAAGGAGATCTCCCAGTTCTTCGCAGATGTGGCTGGGATTGTCGTCGTTGATCGCCTCGAGCAGTTCGTGGGTCTCCTCGACAAGGTACTGCTTGAAGGTCTGGGGGGTTTGTTTTTTATCCCAGGGGCATCCGTCCGGGGCTCGGAGGCGACTGATAATTTCAAGGAGGGCAAGGAATTTTTCCGCGGTGGGTGTCATGGGCTGCCTGTGTTTGGGTTGGAGAGAGGAGGCTGTCTTCATCTGCACCAGACGGCTGATCCCCAAGAGATTTGTATATACCAGCTCCCGGAGGGAAAGAAAAGTAGCCGGCAGCGGATACATTCCGGCCTCGGGAGGTTGGGAAAAAATGAGGTTGTGGGAAAGACTACAACTAGGTATATATACGGATACAGGTGCGATTTTTCGGAGTGACGGAATTTTCGGCACCGATTGGAAAACAGTTGCCAGCTACGACTTGCAAAAAGATACTTAATTGGCTATAAATAAATCCTTCAGCGAAGAATCCTGTTGTTTATTCGTTCTTATCACTGGCATGTATGAGAAAAATGGTGTTTGGCGCAGGGGGGGCCGTGTTGCCGACTGAACCGTTGGACATGGTAATTTCATTGGTTTTGAACCTGTGCGAGGTGAATGATTATGGCAAAAAAGGTTATCCTTGAAAAACACAAGGATGTGGCGCGGATCGATCAGGAAGACAAGCGGACCCACGGCTGGTATGTCCGCGTTCGTTTCCAAGGCACAACGCATTCCAAGTTTTTTTCCGATGGCAAATGCGGGGGCCGCTACTCCAGCCTGCTCGCAGCCCTTACCTGGCGCGACACCATGGAGAAAAAGATCGGGAAAATCCGAACCGACAAACATCTGGTCACGGTGAGCAACACCACCACCGGGGTTGTCGGGGTCCGGTTTAACGAGAAGCTGAACAGATATGAAGTGAGCTGGGTGAATCGCGTTGGCAAGCAGGGCAAGACTTCCGTCTCCGTGAATAAAAACGGGAAGGAAAAGGCGTTCCAGATTGCCTGCGAGATCCGAAAAGTAAAAGAAGCGGAGCGGCTCAGCGCCTAACGAGTGGCTGGCAAGGCCTGTTTTAATTTTGGGCCGGCAGGGCCATTGTTTCCGTCTAATGTATTCCCGTATGAGTAGTTATTATGGGGTGAAGTCCAGCAAGGGGCACAGCTCTATCGGTACGGAAAGCAGGGCCTGGGCGCCATTTTCTTTCAGTTCCTCCGCGGTGCGAAAACCCCAAAGCGCCCCGATGGCAAACATCCCGGCCGCCCGCGCTGTTTGCATGTCGGTATTGGTGTCGCCGAGATAGAGGAAATCCGCTGGTTTACGCCGCAGCAGTTTGGCGATCCGCAATGCCCCGACAGGATCAGGTTTTCTGGGGATTGTTTCCCTGGCTCCTGCAACCGCGGCAAAATCCCATTGCGGCAGAAGCGTCCTGACGACCTTCTGGGTTAATTCGTCGGGCTTGTTCGACAGGATCGCCATCTCTATCCCCCGGCCGGCAAGCGTATCGAGCAACTCGGCAATGCCGGGATAGGGTCTGGTCGTGTCCGCCCAGTGCAAGGCGTATTCCTGACGCATCTTTTGCGCACAATCCTGAATAACATCCTCTTGTTGAGCCTCCGCAGGCAGAGCGCGCTGAACCAGTTTGATGATTCCGTCTCCGACAAAATAGCGGTAGGCCTGTGCGGGATGGGCAGCAAATCCCTGCCGAATCAGGACCCGATTCATCGAATTTGCCAAGTCGGCGAGGCTGTCAACGAGGGTGCCGTCCAGATCAAAAA
Organism: Desulfurivibrionaceae bacterium; assembly: GCA_036397515.1. Lineage (GTDB taxonomy): Bacteria > Desulfobacterota > Desulfobulbia > Desulfobulbales > Desulfurivibrionaceae > Thiovibrio. Next base: position 4,186 of record DASWIU010000155.1, read on the forward strand.
GCACACATTTGTGGCGAGTCATGGCGGCGGGGAGGGTTTTTGGCTTATTTGGCGGAATCGGCCTTGGGGCCAGCCAGTAAACTCAGAATTCGCAGGCCAACCCCGAGCCGTGCCCGGAGCAGCGAGGGTTTGGCGGGTTTGACCAGGTAATCGTCCGCCCCGCCCTCCAGGGCAAGGACTTGTTCCTCGATGGAGCTGCGGGCGCTGAAGATGACCGTGTACACATAGGGGCCGCCCGCCCGCATCCGGATCCGTTGGCAGACCTGCATGCCGCTGAGGCCCGGGATGTTCCAGTCCAGAATGGCAAGGGTTATGGTGGCGTCGTTTTCAAGGGCATTCCAGGCGGTATCGCCGTTATCCGCCTCGATCGGTTCGTAACCCCATTTCACCAGAAAATTATTCAACCCCTTGCGCACCACCGGGTTATCCTCGGCGACCAGAATTTTGTGGCGTTTGGGGGCCTTGGGGGTTTGGGCCGCCTCTGGTGTCACTTCTTTTTCCTTCATGGAGTGCGCTCAACTGTTGATAGGGTTTGCCTTCAAGGGAAATTGCGTCTTTAGTTGAATTGTTACATAAAAAGGGATTGCGGGGCAAGACAAAACCCGAGTGGGCCTGTGTTTGTTGGAATTATCATGTAATATTAGCAGGTTGTATCTCAAAATGGTGCTCGGCAGGATTGTCTCTGTCCATCGCTTCTTTCCTCTTGACTCTCTATTCTAATAGCACTATTCTTTGCGCGTTTTAATTGTCGTAAGAGATTGAGCATTCCCCAGGAAATGCGCATATTTTTATGGTTTCAGGAAGAGTTGTCGGCCTGGAATCATAACAGGATGTTTTGGGTTCAATAAAAAATTTTAAGGAGGATCACCATGTCTGTATGTGTTGTTGGCCATTCAAATCCCGATACCGATTCCGTTGCCGCTGCCATTGCTTATGCCCATTATCTGAAGGCAACCGGCACCGACGCCATTGCCTGTATGCAGATTGAGGCAGACAAGCTGAACCCCGAGAGCACCACCGTGCTCAAAAACTTCGGCCTGGCCGCGCCCCAGACCATGATGGACGCTGCGGGCAAGAAGGTTGCCTTGGTTGATTTCAGCGATATCGGTCAGGCTCCGGCAAACATCAAGGATGCCGAGGTTATCGCCATTGTCGATCACCACAAGATCGGTGACATCACCACCAATAACCCCATCGTGTTCAATGCCCAGCCGGTTGGCTGCACCTGCACCGTGCTGTACGAGATGTTCAAAAACAACAATGTCGCTCTGCCCAAGGATATTGCCGGCATCATGCTCTCCGCCATCCTGAGCGACACCGTGAACTTCAAGTCCCCCACCTGCACCGCCCCTGACAAGGCTGCGGTTGCCGCCCTGAAAGAGATTGCCGGCGTTGCCGACACCGATGCGCTCTTCATGGAGATGCTGAAGGCCAAGTCTTCCATTGACGGTATCCCCATGAAGGATCTCGTTTTCCGCGACTACAAGGATTTCGACATGAACGGCAAGAAGGTCGGCATCGGCCAGCTCGAACTCGCCACCCTGGATCAGGTTGCCGGCATTCGCGCCGACCTGTACAAGGCTCTTGATGATCTCAAGAAGGACGGTCGTCACTCCATACTGTTCATGCTCACCGACGTGGTGAAAGAAGGCACCGATCTGCTGGTGGTTTCCGATGAGCCCGCGCTTATCGAGCAGGCTTTCGGCGGCAAGATCGCAGGCAACTCCATGTGGATCGGCGGCATGATGAGCCGGAAGAAACAGACCGTTCCGCCGTTGCAGAAGGCTTTCGGCTGCTAAGGCGCTGAATATCCCAAGCTGTTGTTTATGAAAAACCCCCGAACGGGATTTCCGTTCGGGGGTTTTTTTGTTGGAATATGGAAAGGTCGGTGCAGCCGGGGCCTTCAAGGTTATTTTTTCTGGCTGGTCCCCTTGCGGCTGGTTTTCTTGGCCACTGGTTTGCCCGCGGTGGCGGTAACCCTTGCCTCCCCGCCTTCGTGCCACGGCTTGCGGCCGACCAGGGCAAGCAGCCGTTTGTCCAGCCGGATCAGATGATGCATGGCCCGCAATTTTTCCGGGTCGGTTTCCCCGTTGATGTTGATGATGATCAAGCGATTGAGTCCGTGTCCGTATTGATTGTTCAGATCGATCACCGCCCCGATCACCACCAGCCTGCCGTTCTCTATTCTCGGCCCGTACCGTTTTATTGCCGTGGCTACCTGGAAATCAACATTCTTTTCCACCAGCACCGGCTCTGCCCGTGCCCCAACGCCATTGCCGGCTTGTTCCCCCAAGGAAAGACGCAGGGTGTCCAGATCCCGACGCAGGTCCGGTCCCAGATGGCTATACCCTTTGGCGAAAAGCCGGAGGCTGTCGCTGTTGGTATTGCCGGTGATGAGCAGAACAGGGGAGAGGAGTTCGTTGATCCCGTAGTCAATGGCTCCGACGGAGAGCGAGAATTGATTGCCGGGATTTCTTACCGTATAGATCGTATCAACCGGGTCAGGATAGAACAGGGTCGGCTGCACCCGGGCATCGCAATCCGCCAGCCAGGTCAGGTGCGGGGTGCCTGGCGTCCGTCGCGGTTCGTCCGCGGGCCTGCGGGCCACCACCTGATCGTTGTGCCGGGCGATTTTTTCCGCCACGGCATAGGGGGGCAGTCCTGCTCGAAGTTTTTTGATCGGGCGCATATCCGCAGCGCTGGCCAAGGGCAGAAGGGCGACAAGCACTGAGAGGGGAAGAACTGTTCCGAGGCGCATAGGTAATGGTCCTGGGGTTGCAAGATATTGGCGGATAACGGCTACTGTAATTATCGGTGAATTCGCGAATGTCTAAAATTTTTTTCACGCCGGGGATCATGCCGCGGTTGGCAACCGGGATAATGGCGCATTGTAAATGCGTAAAAACAAATAGTTGCCGCGAGCCATGCGTTGCCGGGCCAACTATTTTGGCCATGGACAAATCCCGCCTGTTGTCTTGACAACGAAAAAGAGCATACTTATTGTTGGTCACCAACGCAAAATTGCTTGAAAAAATCAAGTCATTGCACAGGGATACAGTTCGATTCGCGCAGCCCAAAGGGGTGTGGCGCCGGAAAGGAGATACGGGTGGCTGAACAAGAAGAAAAAAAAGAAGAAGGCCTTGAGCAGGACAGCGCAGGGGAAGAGCAGGGCCAGACCGAGACGGAAGATGTCTCTGTTCAGTTGGCAAAGGCCCTGGAAAGAAATCGGGAGCTGGAGGACAAGCTGCTGCGCATGGCTGCGGAGCAGGACAATTTCAGAAAAAGAATGCAGCGTGAGCGGGAAACAGCGCTCAAGTATGCGGAAGAAACCATCCTGCGCGAGCTTCTCCCTTCCCTGGACAACCTCGAACGCGCCGTTGAGCAGTGCAAGTGCACCACAGATGCCGGGGCTATCCTGGCCGGGGTTGAAATGACCTCCAAGGGGCTGCTCAGCACCTTGGAAAAGTTTGGGATAAAACCCCTGTCCGGCGAGGGACAACCCTTTGATCCGAACTTCCATGAAGCCGTGGCCATGGAAGCCAGCGCCGAGGTGCCGGAAAACCAGATTGTGCAGGAATATCAGAAAGGATACATGTTTAAGGACAGACTTATCCGGGCGGCCAAGGTCGTCGTTTCAAAGGGTAAAGTTGAAAAATAATAAGGATGCTTCATTCCGTTAGATAAGGAGAATATTGAGATGGGAAAAATTATTGGAATTGATTTGGGAACAACAAATTCATGTGTCGCGGTAATGGAAGGCGGCGAGCCCAAGGTTATCGCCAATGTGGAAGGCAACCGGACAACCCCTTCTGTGGTGGCTTTTTCCAGCAGCGGCGAGCGGCTGGTGGGCCAGGTTGCCAAACGGCAGGCGGTCACCAACCCGACCCGCACCCTGCATGCGATCAAGCGGCTTATCGGGCGCAAGTTCGGTGATGCGGAAGTGAAAAAGAGTATCGAGATCAGCCCGTTCAAGATCGTCAATGGCAAGGACGGTGACGCAGCGGTTGAGGTTGACGGCAAGGTTATGACCCCGGCCGAGATCTCCGCCATGATCCTTACCAAGATGAAGCAGACCGCGGAGGAATATCTGGGCGAGGAAGTCACCGAGGCGGTCATCACCGTGCCTGCGTATTTCAACGATTCCCAGCGCCAGGCCACCAAGGACGCAGGCCGGATTGCGGGCCTCAACGTGCAGCGGATCATCAACGAGCCCACGGCCGCGGCCCTGGCCTACGGCCTGGACAAAAAAGGCGAGGAAAAAATCGCCGTGTTCGACCTGGGCGGCGGCACCTTTGATGTCTCGGTGCTGGAGATCGGCGACGGCGTGTTCGAGGTGAAATCCACCAACGGCGACACCTTCCTCGGCGGCGAAGACTTCGACATGCGCATCGTCAACTGGATTGCCGATGAATTCAAGCGGGACCAGGGCATTGATCTGCGCACCGACAATATGGCCTTGCAACGGTTGCGGGAAGAGGCGGAAAAGGCGAAGATGGAGCTTTCCACCACCATGGAGACCGACATCAACCTGCCCTTTATCACGGCGGACGCCTCCGGACCCAAGCATCTGCAGATGAAGCTCTCCCGCGCCAAGCTGGAAGGGTTGGTGGAAGACTTGATCGAGCGCACGGTCAAGCCCTGCCAGATTGCCCTGAAGGATGCCGGGATCAGCGCGGCGGACATCGACGAGGTGATCTTGGTCGGCGGCATGACCCGGATGCCCAAGGTTCAGGAAAAGGTCAAGGAGATCTTCGGTAAGGATCCTCATAAGGGCGTGAACCCGGACGAGGTTGTGGCCATCGGCGCCGCAGTGCAGGGCGGGGTGCTCAAGGGCGATGTCAAGGACGTGCTGCTCCTCGATGTTACTCCGCTGTCTCTCGGTATCGAGACCCTGGGCGGGGTGATGACCAAGCTCATCGAGAAGAACACCACCATCCCGACCAAGAAAAGCCAGGTTTTCTCCACTGCGGCGGACAGCCAGCCCGCGGTTTCCATCCATGTGCTCCAGGGTGAGCGCGAGATGGCGGCAAACAACAAGACCATCGGCCGTTTCGAGCTGACCGATCTTCCTCCGGCCCCGCGCGGGGTGCCGCAAATCGAGGTTACCTTTGATCTCGATGCCAACGGCATTCTCCACGTTTCCGCCAAGGATATGGGCACCGGCAAGGAGCAATCCATCCGGATTACCGCCTCCAGCGGCCTTTCCGAGGAAGAGATCAAGCGGATGCAGAAGGACGCCGAGGCCCATGCCGACGAGGACCGCAAGCGCAAGGAGCTGGTCGAGACCAAGAATCAGGCCGATTCCATGATCTACGCCACGGAAAAGAGCATGAAGGATCTGGGCGACAAGGTTGACAGCGAGACCAAGAACAAGGTGCAGGTCGAGATCGACAGCCTCAAGAAGCTCATGGAGTCCGACGATGTGGAGGCGATCAAGAAAGGGCTTGAGTCCCTGACCCAGGCTTCCCACAAGCTGGCGGAGATGATGTATGCCCAGGCGACCAAGGACAAGGCTGCGGAAGGCGGCGAAGGCCCTGGTGAACAGGCCGGCGGGGCAAAGAAGGATGATGACGATGTGGTGGACGCGGATTTTGAAGAAGTGAAGTAACCACTGCGTAGTGCTGCAATGATGTCAGGCCAGGGGGCATATGTCCCCTGGCCTTTTTTTAGGTTCTTCCGGGAATTGCGAGGGATTGGACCATGAAGTCAGTGTGTTCATTTCTTTGCTTGCCCAAAGAAACGAACCAAAGAAAGGGCACCCGTGTCTCTTGTCCCGCCGAAGGCGGGATACCCGGAGTTTATGCCCCGCATGGGGTACTCCTCGATGCTGCCGGGGCTTTGCAAACTCGCTGCGCTCAGACAGTGCAAATCCCTTTTTCGGCAGCCTCTCCGGTGCTCGGCTGCGTGCCAATGGGAGTCTTTTCTCCCCCATTTGTCCTGCCGCGCCTCGCAGACGGGGGCGGAAAAAGACGCGGGAACTGTCTGAGGGCGAAGCCCGAGTTTTTCCGCGTCCCGCCCTCGGCGAGAAGCAAGGGGAGCCCGCAGGGCCAGGACTGGTTGGGGTGCCTTTTTCTTGTTTCTTCTTTTGGGCATGCAAAAGAAGAAAGAGAGAACAGCAAAAAGGCCTCGCCACTTTCCCAGGGATTCCCGGATGAACCTTTTTTTATGCCCGAAGGTCAGTCGCTCAGTCCCCGCCGCAGCGAAGGCGGGAGAGGGCCTCGCTGAAGTTGAATCTGTCATCATGCTCGCCGACGTGGCAGCGCAGGCAGGTGTCCATGGTCGGCTGGCCGGCCTTGGCAGCCGCCGGCTGCAGGGTATGGGCGCGGGCCGGGCCATGGCAGGATTCGCAGCCGACCTGGCGCAGGTCATGGGCAAGGGCGAGCATCTCCTGCCCGGTCTGGGCGGCGGGTCCGGTGATATGGCAGGGCAGGCACTGCACATTGAACTGCTGCCCCTTTGCCTCCAAGGTGTCATAGGCGGTGGCGTGTTGGGTGGAGCGCCATTTGGCAAACTGCGGGGCATGACAGCTGGTGCAGGCGGTGCTGCCGGCGTAATTTCCCGAAACTCCTTCCTGCTTCCGGCCGGTACTGCCCGAGATTCTCGCCTTTGCCGCGGCCTTGCCGATCCGGTTCACCTCGCTGGTGGTTGCATCGACAATGGCCCGGATTGCCGG
>DASWIU010000156.1:0-2624 GCA_036397515.1 Desulfurivibrionaceae bacterium
CGCGGTACGGCGGGCGCGGGGCACGGTGCTGTGCCTGCTCAACAACGACACCGAAATCATTACCCCCGAGTGGCTGGAGGAAATGCTCGGGCTGCTGTCTCAAAAAGGAGTTGGCGTGGTTGGCGCAAAACTGCTGTATCCCAACGGCACAATCCAGCATGGCGGTGATCTGGTCGGGGTGGGAGGGGTGGCCAACCATGCCCATGCCTTTTTGCCCCGCGAGGATCCCGGCTATCAGGGCCGTGCCCTGCTGGCCCAGGATGTGTCGGCGGTGACCGGGGCCTGTCTCCTGGTTTGGAAAGAGGTGTATGAGGAATTGGGCGGACTGGATGAAAAACATCTGCCGGTGGCGTTCAGTGACGTGGATTTCTGCTTGCGCGTCCGCGAGGCCGGCCACCGGATCGTGTGGACGCCGCATGCGGAGTTGTATCACCACGAATCCGTGTCGCGGGGCAAGGACAACCCCGGACAAGCCCGCGGGACTCGCCGCGCGGTGGCGTATATGCGCAGGCACTGGAAGCAGGCGCTGGAACACGATCCTTTTTACAACCCGAATCTGAGCCGGGAGCGGCCCGATTTCTCACTGAGCAACGCGCCGATGGCGGAGAGACCATGGCTGACATGATTGCACCCGAATCACCGCAAGAAGCGGGCGCCGCAGGGGTGGCTTATCTGGTCGAGGAGCAGGCCAATCCTTCCACGGATTTTTTCGTGCTGCCCGCGCTTGCCGCGGGTGGATACCGCGTGGTTCGGCGCGGCTTTACGGATCTGCCTTTGCCGGGCGAGTTGCGCGGGGCAATCGTGATCTTCGTTCGCTATGTGCCGACTGCCTGGGCCCGGTTGGTGGAAAAGGCCCGGCCCGGCCTGCGCAATCTGATCTTCTTTATGGATGACGATGTCCTGGACATGGGAGCAGCCGCCGGAATGCCCTTGCTCTACCGCTTCAAGCTGGCGAGGCTGGCGGCTTGGCGCTTGCGTTGGCTGCGGCGGCAAGGAGCCGAACTCTGGGTTGCCTCCACGTATTTGCAGCAAAAATATGAGGCCTGGCGCCCGCGCCTGGTTTTGCCCATGCCCATACCGAGCCCCGTTGCCGGGTGCCGGGTATTTTATCATGGCTCCGCTTCCCATAAAGCCGAAATTCTCTGGCTGCGGCCCGTGGTGGCGGAGGCCTTGCGCCGCGACGACCAGCTCTTTTTTGAAGTCGTCGGCGGCCGGGAAGTGTATCGCGCCTATCAAAACTTGCCGCGCGTCACGGTGGTGCATCCGATGAAATGGCCCGCCTATCAGGCTTTTCTCGCCATGCCCGGGCGGCATATCGGCCTGGCGCCATTGCTCGATGTGCCTTTCAACCGGGCTCGGTCCGCCACCAAGTTTTTCGATATCACCCGCTGCGGCGCGGTGGGCATCTATTCCCCGGGAGGCGGTTGTTCCGAAGTGGTCAGCCATGAACAGGATGGGCTGATTGTACCCCTGGACCAGGGGGCCTGGGTCAAGGCGGTTTTGCACCTTGCCCGGAATCCTTCCTTGAGGCAGATCTTGCTGCATAACGCCGAGGAAAAACTGGCCGTCTTGGCCGACAAGGCGCAAGAAAGCTATGTGGGCTTGGGGGAGCTGCCGCCGGCAAAGCCGGTGGCTTATTGACCGAGCGCTCAGAGCGCCTCAAGGGCGCCGACAAAACCGTGAGCCGCCCAAGAAGAAGGCCTCCCCCTTTGACAAAGGGGGATTGAGGGGGATTTAAAACACCGGAATCGCACGGTCCCGTCCGAAAAGCAAATCCCCCCTCGCCCCCCTTTGTCAAAGGGGGGATATAAAATGAAAGCCTGAAACACAGCAGGCACAAAAGATTCACAGCGATATCGGTGAGATCATGGAAACAACCATATCCAGCAACATTATCTGGCATCGCGCCACGGTGACCCGGGATCGCCGCAAGGCCTTGACCGGGCATCGCAGTCTGATTTTATGGTTCACCGGCCTTTCCGGCGCCGGCAAATCATCCCTGGCCCATGCCGTGGAGGAACGTTTGCACCAGCTGGGGTGCCATACCTTTGTGTTCGATGGGGACAATGTCCGGCACGGGCTCTGTGCCGGTCTGGACTTTTCCCCGGAAGACCGCATCGAGAATATTCGCCGCGTGGGTGAGATGGTCAAGCTGTTCCTGGAGGCGGGGGTGATCGCGCTTACCGCCTTTATCTCCCCCTTCCGTGCTGATCGGGACCGGGTGCGTTCCCTGGTGCCCCATGGCGAGTTTCTCGAAATATATTGCCGCTGCCCGCTGGAGATATGCGAGGAGCGGGATGTCAAAGGGCTCTACCACCGTGCCCGCGCGGGGGAGATCAAGGATTTCACCGGCATCTCCTCGCCCTACGAGGAGCCGATCGCTCCGGAACTGGTCGTTGAGACAGGGTGCCAGCCCCTGGAGAAATCCGTGGACACCGTCATCGAGTTGTTGCGGGCTCGGGGCGTTATTGGTGATGACAGGGCTGCAGGTCGTGCGTCCTCTCAAGCTGTTGAAGGGCTCGGAACAACTGCCCTTCGACAGGCTCAGGGCGAACGGATGTTTTCTTAACGCATTGATATTCCGTTCATGCTGAGCCCTTCGGCAAGCTCAGGAGCGCCCTGTC
>DASWIU010000157.1:0-9747 GCA_036397515.1 Desulfurivibrionaceae bacterium
ACGATCATATCCCAGAAGAGCATGGAGTTGGGGGTGGGATGGAGCAGGACGTTCATGGCCCGCATGGGCTGGCCCAGGTCGGCGATGATGAACATCAGGCACATGGCGATGGCGGCAATGGCCATGAACTCGCCGAGGATGACGATGCGGCCGAAGGCCTTGTAGTTATGGAGATAATACGGCAGCACCAGCATCAGGCCGCCGGCGGCAACGCCGACCAGAAAGGTGAACTGGGAGATATACACCCCCCAGGTCACATCCCGGCTCATGCCGGTGATGCCCAAGCCGTAGTTGAATTGCTGGACATAGCTGAGACCGCCCACACCCATTATGGAGAGCAGGAAGAGCATCCAGACCCAGTACCCCGTGCTTCCTTTTAATGCTTTCTCAATCATGATCTTTCACCTCAAATAATATAGAAGAGGGATGGATGTGTCCCTATTGCAGGATTACGCTGGATGGTAAAGGCTGTCTTCAGGAGCTGACTGATCTCCGAGTTGGGATCATTCATGTCCCCGAAGACCATGGCCTTGGTTTGGGTTGCCACTTCCACGCAGGCCGGGATCTGGCCGATGGCCAGCCGCTCGGTGCAGAAATTGCATTTTTCCACTACCCCGCGCATCCGGGTGGGGAACTTGGGGTTTATCTCCTTGATAAAGGGCCGGCCGTCGGCATCCTTGCCGCGCGGGTCGCGCCAATTGAAGCTCCGGGCGCCATAGGGGCAGGCGGCCATGCAGAACCGGCAGCCGATGCAGCGGTGGTAGTCCATGGCCACGATGCCGTCCTTGCTCTTGTAGGTGGCCTTGGTGGGGCAGGCCCGCACGCAGGGCGGGTTGTCGCAGTGGTTGCACAGGGTGAGGATGGGCATCTCCTTGAGTCCATCCGGCCGCTTGTCCTGGCTGTGCTCAGGAAAGGTGTGGTCGTAGGATTCGACCCAGATCCACTTGATCTCATCCTTCTTGTTGCCGAAGTCAGGCACATTGTGGACGGTGTGGCAGGCCGTTACGCATTGCTCCGCCAAGCCGGGGTTCTCGGTGAACTTCTTGACATCGATGACCATGCCCCAGCGCTTGCCGGTGGGAGCCGCGACAGCCCCGTGGCCGCCCGCGGCATTGGCAGCGGCGCCGTGCTCGGAGGCCACGGCCTCGCCCTTGAGCAGGGCGTTAAAGGCCGAGGGTGCGGCAATGCCGGCAATGGCGGTCAGCCCGGCAATTTTCAAAAAATCTCTTCTCTTGCTATTCATGTTACATCGCCTCCTTCGGCTGGAGATGACAATCCCAACAATACGGTTTCACGGAGGTATAGTTGTGGCAGGCGTCACAGAATTTTTTCTTGTCGCTGTGACATTTCATGCAGCCATTCTGCAGGCTCCGTACATATTCGGTGCCGTTGGGGGTTTTCCCGACGCGGGCGCCGTCCTCGCGCAGGATGTCATCGCGCCACTCGTTGAGCAGCACCATGTGCGAGGTGCGCATGTACGCGGTCGGCGCCACACACTCCGTGTAGTCTTTTGGTTTTTCAGGCTTGGGCAATTTGCCGGCATCCCCGGACTTATACCAAATCGGGGATGTCATGAGGCCCAAGAACAGTATCAACGCAGGTATGATTCTTCCTTTCCCGTACATGGCTATCAGCCCTCCATTCCTGCAAGTGGCTCAAAACGGAGACCCGTTTCACGCTCTTTTTCTCCCTCCATGACCAGAGCGTTGCCAACCAGCTCGGACACGCCGCAGACCTCCACGTCGGGATTCCAGTAGTTCATCAGACTCGTCAAGGTGGCGCGGTCGATGGCGCATACACAGGAAAGCATATTGACCGCATGCTTATCGCGTACATGTTTGACCGCGTTGGCCCTTGGCAACCCTGCCCGCATTCTCAGTTCCATGATCTCATCGGTGTTCAAGCCGGTGCCGCTGCCGCAGCAGAAGGTTGACTCCCGGATGGTGTTTTCCGGCATCTCGTGGAAATTATTCACCACATTCTGCAAGACATACCGGGGTTCCTCCAGCAAGCCCATGGCGCGAGCCGGGTTGCAGGAGTCATGATAGGTCGCGATCCGGTGATCGTTGCGTTTCGGATCAAGCTTCAGCTTGCCGTGCTTGATCAGATCCGCGGTGAACTCACTGATATGGACCATCTTGGTGGAGGCCGCATTCTCGAAGACCGTGCCCGTAATGGGTGACTTCGGCACTTCCAGGAAGTCGGCCGGGCCGTTCATGGTGTCCATGTACTGGTGGAGCACCCGCCACATGTGGCCGCATTCGCCGCCGAGAATCCACTTGACCCCCAGACGCTTGGCCTCGGCGTACATCTTGGCGTTGAGCTTCTTCATCATCTCGTTGTTGGTGAAGAGCCCGAAGTTGCCGCCCTCCGAGGCGTAGGTGCTGAAGGTGTAATCCAGGCCGATGTGCTCGAAAAGCAACAGGTAGCCCATGGCCGTGTAGATGCCCGGTTCGGCGAAGACATCCGCCGAAGGGGTGATGAACAGCACTTCGGCGCCCTTGCGGTTAAAAGTCGGGTTGCAACGGATGCCGGTAATCTCTTCGATGTCGTCGCAGAGATACTCGATGTTATCCTTGAAGGTGTGGGGCTGGAGTCCCATGTGGTTGCCGGTGCGGTTCGAGTTGGCAGCCGGCTCCAGGATCCAGTTGATGTTGACCCCCACCAGATGGAGCAGCTCGCGGCCCATCATGGTGACCTCGGCGGTATCGATGCCGTAGGGGCAGAACACCGAACAGCGACGGCATTCGGTGCACTGGTAGAAATACATGAACCATTCCTTCAGCACCCCGAAGGTCATCTCGCGGCCGCCGGCCATCTTACCGAGGAGCTTGCCGGCCAGGGTAAAGTCGTTCCGGTACACGGAGCGCAGGAGCTCTGCCCGGAGCACCGGCATGTTTTTCGGATCGCCGGTGCCCAGGAAGAAGTGGCACTTGTCCGCGCAGGCGCCGCAGCGCACGCAGCAGTCCATGAATATCTTGAGGGAGCGGAACTTGTCCAGCCGTTCCTTGAGCCCCTGGAGGATGATCTCCTGCCAGTTCTCCGGCAGCTTCCAGTCATCGCTCTCCGGATCCCAGAGCCGGGGGTTGGGGAACTTATGGTACTCGACAATTTCCTGTTTGGCCGGGTAGGCATAGTTGCCGGGCTTGAAATCCGCCGGCACATCCCACCAGTCGTTTTTCGGAATAGCCCCGGTCATCATGGACGGGGCCTTCGCAACGCTTACACCGAGTTTATCTGCTTTCATGATTGCCATTGTTCTTATTCCTTCTCAACGGGTATTCCGCCTTCCTTCATGAACTCCCTGAACTCGTCTTCGTAGGCAGCGTAAGAATGCGGCTTGATGTTGGGATCATTCCACGGATTGATGTGCCGGACCATCCGGCTGTTGTTGATCATGTTCCGGGTGGGGCTCATGAAAACACCGGCCATGTGCATCAGCTTGCTGTAAGGGAAGTAGATCAGCAGGGCGCAGACCAGGAAGACATGGATGAAGAAGATCGCCCCGATCTGGCCTGCGGCGATGGCCGGGGCAAAGGTGGTCAAGCCATGGGTGAGCTGCTTGATCGCCACCACATCGGCCCTAAAGACATAGCGCATCAGGATGCCGGTGAGGGCGATGGCGAAGATCAGGAACAGGGGGAAGTAGTCGGCGGGCAGGGAGATGTACCGGATGTTACTGAGCATCACCCGCCGGAGGAACAAAAAGGCGATGGCGCCGAGGAAGAGGGCATCGGTCTGGTAAAAAACCGGGGCGCCGATCTGCAAGAATCCGTCGCCGAACTCAAGGGCGGCGACAAAGCCGGGAACCGGGTCCATGAACAGCCGCATATGGCGGAGCACGATGATCAGGAAACAGTAGTGGAACAGGATGGCGAACAGCCAGAGAAACTTGCTGGAGCCGTAGACCAGCTTGGGGCCGTCGTGCATCTCCGCCTTGGTGTTGCGGAACAGGGAGCGGAACAGGAAGACCTCCAGGATCATCCTGGCGATGACCCCGAGCCTGGTGGAGGGGCAATCGATCTTGTTCTGCTTGATCCAGGGCAGGGAGTTGGCCTGACCACAGGTGGTCGGAATCCGGAAGGGAACCGGGGATTTGGCCCAGTGCATGACGCGATAGGCAAACCCTCCCAAAAAGAGGGCAAAGGCCAGATAGGGCAAGATGATCCCCATCAACGCCTGCCCACCCGACACCTGGGCGGCCGCCAAGGCGACCGCGATAAGCGCCAACACTGCGATGAATGGACTCAGGATTCTCATGTACTGTTACCTCGCATCATGTTTTAGGAGCCGCCAGGGAATAGCCATCGCCTGTAACACTGCCGTGTCTTGGCCATTCCATCACGGCTCTTTATGCCGTCCTTGCCAGGAAAACGACAAGGTCATTTTTGTTATAACGGCTTGTTTGCAGATTAATGGTTTTAGGAGCCGTTACGAAACAAGTGCTTTCCGGTCGGTTCGTTACGGCTCCTTATGCCGGATATACCAATCAGATGACAATATTGTTTTGTTGCAACGGCTTCAGCTCCGCCTTGGGGGCGGCATTTTCGTCCATCAGCTTCGAAGGGCAGCCGGAGTCCGTGGTGATGTGGTTTCCACTCTTGATCTCCGCGATCCGGGTCTGATAAAGCCTTTCCCGGCTGGCGGCATAGAGGTCGAACATGGTATAGGCCAGGATATCGGCCTTTTCCTCAAACGCCTGCCAGCCCTCAAGATCCGCGACCTTTTCTTTTCGGCACACGGACTTGACCACTCTTTTCAGGGTGTAGGCCATGGAAACCGCCTCGGAGGGGGCAAAGGTCTGCACGGCCCGGATCTGGACCATCTGCTCCAGGGCGGCAACGATCTTTTCCGCTTCGTTCTTTTCAAAAAGCAGGCCGTACACTTCCCAGAGGCTGCTTTTCACCGCATAGCCCACCGGGTTGGCAAACTGGTCCTTTACTTTTTTAAAAATCCGGGCACCGTCCTCCGGGTAGGTCGCCAGCACCTGATCGACCCAAGCATCCAGAATCTCGCCCTTATTTTCGATGAGCAGTTCTTGCAACAGCATTATTTCCCCTCTTGAAGCCCCTATTTTTAGGGGCAAACGCCTACATCCTGAATGGTCATTCAGAATATGAATGGCATTGGTAGCATGTTTCAATGCAGATTTCAATAAGAAAAATATGCGGGGAAAGAGGCGGGTTACGAGATGGTGTCGAGGAGAATGCCGGCTTCCTGCTGGAGGTTTTTCAGGAGAACCGGCAGGTCGTTCAGGTCAATGAGCACATCGCCGATAACGGAGCATTGCTCATTGTCGCTGCAGTCATAGAGATCAAGGGAATAGCCGTGTGCGTCCTTGATGAGGACGAGGTGGAGGGGGATTTTCTGATTTTCAAGGTGGGTGTTGACCTGTGCCACCATTCGCCGCACCGAGGTTTCCTCGGTGGAGGGCAAAAGGGCTTGCTCCTGCCGGCGGCGCCCCTCCCGGTTGCGCTGCCATTCCCGCGTGAAGGCGCCGATGCGCGCCACCGGGCTGAGGCCGTCAATGGGCTCGACCTTTTTTTCCTTGCGATATGGATCGATTCGTATGGGTCGTGGAAATTTGATCTCATCGGAAATAACCATGGTCTCCCCCTGTCTGCGGCTGCCTCCTTATCGCGCGTTATTGCTTCTCATTGATATTCTGTCATAATCCTCATCGACATTATTGCCCGCGAACAATAGTATTTTCGCGTTCAATCAGACGCACTCGGAAAAAATCGCGGGATGGCTCGGCAAAAAAATCGCTGAACAAGGAATCGGATGCTTTTGAGGGAGGGGCCATACATCCGGGGTGCCGAACGAACAAAATGCGCTACGACGCAGAGGGCGGATTTTTTACAACGCCGTCAAACCTCTCGCTCCACGCCTTCCCGGGCAAAGAAAATCTCCGTGGTGCCCTGCCCGGCCGGGGCGCAATATGTTTCCGACAAGGCGTCGATCTGATCATCGGTGCGCGTGGGATCATGATGAAACAGGGCCAGGGCTTTCACCCCGGCGCGCTTGGCCGCGGCAACGGCATGCTCAAAAGGGGAATGGCCCCAGCCCAGAAATCTGGCCGTGTATTCCTCCTGGGTGTACTGGGTGTCGTGCACCAAAAGGTCCGCCCCGGAAAAAAACTGCTCCAAAACGCCGTTCTGTTCCTGAGCCACCAGCTCGCCCTCGGTGGCCATGCCTTCGTCATAGGCAGGGTCTTTTGGGTCCGTGCAGAAAACATTGTGGAACGGCTCGGTGTCATAGGCGGTGCAGACCGTCTTTCCTCGATAGGCAAAGCGGTAGCCCAGACAGAGGACGGGATGGTTCAGGTATTTTGCCGTGACGGTGATCCCGTCGCCCAAATCGAACTCCCCTTCCTTGAGGTCGAGGTATTCAATCCTGGCAGCCAGCTCTGCCTGGCGAACCGGAAAATACCGGTAGGTCAGCTGGCCGCCCACGACCTTTTCCAGGGTGTCGCCCTCGAAACTGACCGGGCCGTGGATGCGGATGGTGCTGCCCGGCACATAAATGGGGGTGAAGAAGGGAAAGCCCATGATGTGATCCCAGTGGGTATGGGTCAGAAAGATGTCCGTGGAGATAGGGCCCTTCTTGAAATCATTGGCCATCATGAAATTGCCCAGCTCTCGAATGCCGGAACCGGCGTCGATGATGATGAGCCGATCGACTTCCGGGAAACGCAGCTCGATACAGGCGGTATTCCCGCCATATTTCATGGTCTTTGGTCCGGGACAGGGAATGGAGCCCCTAACCCCCCAGAATTTGACGTGTATGCTCATGATGCCTGCCTGGCGACCTGGAGAAAAATCTGGGCCTTTTCAATTTCCTGTTGCACCTGCGGATGCAGATTTGAAAGATCAAGCCATTTCAGGCCGACCTCGGCGAGCAGCTCGTTGAGCCTGGACATATCCGGGTAACGGTCTCCGGCGGAACCGATGTCAAAGAGGTTGGCGTAGGTGTTCGCCAGGGCCACCACCCCCACCAGCTGCCGGTTATTGGGCGAGGCGTTTTCCGGGGTGTGGTGGAAGCGGAGCAGTTCGGTGAGCCCGAGGTTAAGCTGCCATTTGTCGGCGATCATCTTGCCCACCCGGGCATGATCGAAGCCCAGCAGCATTTCCTCGGCCTTCGACAATGGCCCCTGCTCCAGGGCGGCCAACTCCAGGGTCTGCCGGTATTCCTCGGCGAAACAGTTGTTCAGCGGAATCTTGCCCAGATCGTGGAGCAGCCCGGCGACAAAGAATTCCTCCTGCATCATGCCGGGGATTCCCTTGAGACCGGCCAGGGCCTTGGCCATTACCCCCACGCAGAGGGAGTGGGTCCAGAAGGCATCCATGGACAGCGAGCGAAAGGAGTCTTCCTTGCCCATGCTGCCCAGGACCGCGGTGCTCAGGGCCAGGTTTTTCACGGTGTTGATCCCGAGCATGATGATCGCCCGGGTGAGGGAATTGATCTGATTGGGCAGGGAATAATAGGCCGAGTTGATGAGCTTGAGCACCTGTCCGGTGAGGACCGGGTCCAGGGCGATGACCCGGTTCAGATCGTTGGCCGAGGTGTTGGGGGTATTGCAGACCTCCAGCACCTTGGTCACCGTGGTGGACAGGCTCGGCATCCGCTCGATATATTTCTGGATCAACGTGAACCGCTGTTCGTTGGTCAGGGGGGGGCCGGGCATCAGCAGAACCTACGATGATAGTTTAGGAGCCGTTAACACTGCTGCCGTTTGGCCATTTAGATGACAATATTTGCTGCAGCGGCTGAACCATAATAGCTGAGGCTGGCCGTGCGGTCAAGGAGAGGCCGGTCAACAATCGTGCTTTATCAGAAAATCACGAACCATTTCGTTCATGATCTCGATTCTGGACCTGCCGGTTTCATGGACAATGATCCAGACGCAGCGCTGAAAGGCCCGGAAAAGATCGCGGTCCACCTGGAGGGTCAACCGTTCGCTTTCCCCGGCCGGGTCGCGGTCCAGCTCCATGGTCAACCTTCTTCCTGTCTGTTGAAGGCCACCGCCTCGGCGTAGGTAACCCCGGTGCCGCCAAAGATATCGAGGGCGCTGCCGATGGTGGCGTCCAACCGGTTTAGTCCCAACTCCTTGACCCGGTAGAGATCGGCCAGATTCTTCACCCCGCCCGCATAGGTGGTGGGAATGGGGCTAACGCGGCCCAGCAGCGCGGTGAGCTCTTCCTCGATTCCGGCGCATTTGCCTTCCACGTCAACGGCATGGATCAGGAATTCACCGCAGTGATCGGCAAAATAGGCAAGGGACTGTTCGGAAACCGTCACCTGGGTGAATTTCTGCCACCGATCAGTAACGATATAATAGGCGTCCCCCTTTTTCCGGCAGCTGAGGTCAAGAACCAGCCGTTCCCTGCCCACCACCCGGACCAGCTCTTTCAGCCGGTCCTCATGTACCTGCCCGTCCTTGAACACCGCCGAGGTGACGATCACCGCACTGGCCCCCTGGTCCAGCCAATGGGCGGCATTGGCCGCGGTGATGCCGCCGCCCAGCTGCAACCCCCCGGGAAAGGCCCGCAGGGCCGCAGTGGCCGCGGCCTCGTTGCCCGGTCCCAGCATGATCACATGGCCGCCGAACAGCCCGTCCTGCTTGTACATCGCCGCATAATGGGAGGCCGGCTGGTCCGAGGCAAAGTTGGTGGTCAGGCTCCCCTGCGTTGCGTCGGAGAGGGTGGAGCCGACAATCTGCTTTACCTTTCCCTGGTGGAGGTCGATGCACGGTCTGAATTTCATGGGTGTCGTCTGTCCTGGGATAAAGGCTGAATTTCTGGCAAAGGTAGCCTTTTCTTTTGGAAAAGGTCAATAAAAAAAGGCGAACAGCTTGCGCCATTCGCCTTGTGTAGATCGATACTCATTTGCTCTAGAAAAGAGTCCTTCGACAGGCTCAGGATGAACGGAACATTACTCTATATGAGAGACCCTCCGTTCGTGCTGAGCCCTTCGACGTTGCTCAGGAGAGCCCTGTCGAAGCACCTGTAGTGTAACTGCTTACTTACAATCTTCCCTGATCATGAAGGTCCGGGGATCAAGCTTGAGCAGCTTGCCGCATTTGCTCACCGTGGCGGAGCCCTTGAGGATCTTCAGGTCGATGCAGTCGCTTTGCGGCACCGGCTGGAGGAGGACGATGGTATTGAACAGATCCTCCATGCCGTTGCAGGGGGAAGGCGCCGCCGTTGCGCACTGGCTGTCGGCGCCCTCGTCGCACACGGCGGAAAACCAGAGCTGCAGATCCATGGTCTTGGCCAGCTCCCGCATCCCTTCCAGCACCGCCCGATCGGTTTTGACAAAATCAAAGCCGTCAACCACCATGCAGCTCGGCGTGATGACGTTCTGCTGCACCAGATCATGCAGCCGCTCTTCCAGTTTGGCCAGGCTGAACTTGGACTCGTTGAAGGTGATGATCATCCGGTTGCGCATGATCGTGTCATGGATTTCCCCGGCGTTGTCCAGCTTGCAGCCCTCGGCGATATCCTTGAACATGTCGTCGTACCAGAGCTTGGTCTTGTCCAGGCTCTGCCCTACGCTGACATGGACCACCTGCTTGTCGTTCATCAGGCTGTCCATGGCGATCTGCACCAGCAGCGCGGTCTTGCCCACGCCGGCCCGCGCCATGACCAACCCCATCCGGCTGGATTCCTTGGCGTCGCTTTCGCCCTTCAGGTGGCGGATGGGGTTCTTTTCAATCAGCTCTTGTTTTTGCATGGTGGCATCCTA
>DASWIU010000158.1:0-1535 GCA_036397515.1 Desulfurivibrionaceae bacterium
AACTAAAAAATCGAGCAACAGAGATACCGACCCGCAAGAAATCTATGTCAGCCGCTCGGAAAAAAAACGGCAGGCCAAGAACATCGAAGAGATCGCCAAGGAGTTGATGGCCCTCTCCCCGGCCCACATCAAGAAACTGCCCGCCGATGAGCTGCTGAAAACAGAGCTGCAGAACTCCCGCGGCGTCAAAGGCCCCGCACTCAAACGGCAAATCAAATACATCGCCGGCATGCTGCGGGAGACCGGGTCCGACGAGGTCCTGGCCTTCCTGACGGAGCGCAAGGGTTCCCGCCTGAAACAGGCCGGGGAATTTCACGAGCTGGAACGACTGCGGGAAGACATTATCACCGAGGTGATCGAAGCGCGGGAGGAAGCCCAACGCAACCAGGAACACCTCACGGAAAGCTGGCAGTCCGAGACCATTGCCGTGGCCTGCCGCAGGTTCCCGGCCCTGGACCCCAACGGCCTGAAAAAATCAGCCCTGCGCTATGCCGCCACCCGCAAGCCGGTGCATCGCCGGGAGATGTTCCGGCAATTGCACGCCGCTCTGGAGCGTCAGCAGTTCAGCGAAACCGCCCCACCCTCCAGCGAGGAGTAAAGGAAGCCCCATGGAATACCGCACCGGCTCGATCAAACGGGTCTTTACCGTACGTTTTGACGAAGGGGACGACTTTCTCGATGGTCTGCGGCAGCTCATCATCAAGGAGAATATCCGTTGCGGCTGGTTCCATGTTTTGGGCGGCCTGCGGGAGGCCGGGGTGGTCACCGGCCCCAAGGAACCGGTCATGCCGCCGGAGCCGGTCTGGGCCCAGATAACCGGCGCCCGGGAAACCCTGGGCAGCGGCTCCATCTACTGGGATGAAACCGAGCCGCGCATCCATCTCCATGCCGCCCTGGGCCACCACGGCGAAACCCTCACCGCCTGCGTGCGCAAGGGCACCAAGGTCTATCTCATCCTCGAAGTGCTGATCCTCGAACTGGACGGCATCGAGGCCACCCGCCCCTGGTTTGCCCAAGGGGGATTCAATCGCCTCACCTTTGCCTCCTGACCTGTCCTGCTTTTTCCATTTGACTTTTTTCCCGGCCTTGCCGCATCATGGGGATAGTTCCCTGCAAAGATCAGGCTGATCTCCGGCATAATGCCGATCCGCATACCCAGCAAGGGAGGGAAAAACATGGCAACCGCAACCAAAGAGAAGGCAAAAAAAGCACCCGCTGCCAAAAAATCACGGCCAAGCACAGCAGCCATCGAATTCACGGTGATGGCGCCAGAAGCCCGGGAGGTTTTCTGGTGGGGGATTTCAATGGCTGGCAGGCGGAAGGGTTCCAGATGCGCAAGTTCAAGGACGGTATCTGCCGGAAAAAGGTGCAGCTCAAACCCGGGCGCTACGAATACCTTTTTCTCGTTGACGGCGACTGGCGGACAGACCCCCAAACCGAGGCCCGTTGCACCACCCCCTTTGGCAGGGAAAACTCGATCATCGAGATCTGCAGCTAACCCGCCGCTTACCTAAAAAAAAGGTTTATCCGGGAAT
>DASWIU010000159.1:0-18602 GCA_036397515.1 Desulfurivibrionaceae bacterium
AAGTTTACCAACGCCTCCCCGGCGCTGGCGTTGTTGATCCGCACCCCGTCGATGAGCACCAGGGTATGGCGCCACTCTGTCCCTTGAAGATAAAAACTTCCAACACTGCCATAGTCAGCCCCATTGTAGGCCACACTGACACCTGGCTGGCGTTCCAACACCTCCAGCAGGGTATGCACATGCATATCCCTGATCTCTTCCGCCGTGATGATGCTGACGCTCTCCGCCACCTGGCGCAGGGGCTTGGGGGCGCGGGTGGCGACCTCCACCATCTGGGAATCGTCGAAGTACATGGACAGAGGGCTTGCCGCCTCGGACGGTTCGGCGGCGGTGCTCAGGGTGGGCAGGATGGCGAGGAGAAAAAAGGCGGTTCCGGCGGCGGTGCGACTACAGAAAAAATACGGATACGGCATATGGTTCTCCCTGGGAAAGAATAAATATTGCGCATGATCCTAAAAGGTTATGCGCCCTACTCTGTTCCCCCCCCGGGTTACAGGCAGCCTTGCCGCACGAGGCAGGCTGCGATCTCTGCTTGCGCAATGGCGCGCAAGGTTCTAGGATTACTGCATGTTGTCCGGCTCTTACCTCTCCAACGGGTTGATCCGCCGGTGAAAAAGGGTATTCTTTTCCTGGCGCTGCTGTTTCTTGCCGTTTCCGCTCCGGCCTGGGCGCTGGACTGCGTCCTCCTCCAGTCTTCCCCGCTCAAGCCCTACGAAGAGGCCCGCCAGGGTTTTGAACAAGCCTGGCTCGGCCAGCGCCCTCTTTCCGGGCCGAAAAGTATCGGCGGCAATACCGTAACACAGGTCCTGCTTTCCGGGCAACAGGCAACGGACACTTTTCCCCTGAAAAAACAACTGCAGGCTGCCGGGCTGGTGGTGGCCATCGGCGATCAGGCCCTGGATTTCGCCAGGGAGCTGCGGGAGGTGCCGGTGGTCTATCTGCTGGCCCCCTCTGCCAGGGCTTTATCCAAAAACTTCTTCGGCATCGAGATGCGCATCCAGCCCTCCCGGCAGCTGGCCGCAATCAACAAGGCGCTGCCCAAGGTCCGCTCCATCGGCGTTCTCTACAACCCGGCCCACTCCGGCCAGTGGGTGCAGGAAGCGCTGCTCTCGCCGGTGGCCTCGGTCCAGACCCTGCTTTTCAAGAAGTTCGACAGCCAGACCAACGTGCCCGGGGCGCTGCAGGAGCTGGCCGGCAAGGTCGATGCCTACTGGCTACTGCCCGACCCGCAGCTTACTGCCCCGCAGGTCTTTGGCAGCATCCTGGAATTTTCCATGAAAAACAGCGTTCCCGTTATCAGCTTTTCGGAGAAATACCTGGCCCGGGGCGCTGCCGTGGCAGTGACCTTCGACACCGTTGACATGGGGAGGCAGGCCGCCGAGCTTGGCGCCCATGTCGTCCGCGACGGCCTGGGCGGAGACGTCCCTGTTCTCACCCCGCCCCGCAAGATCAGGGTGGTGGCCAACCCCACGGTTCTTGATCGGCTGGGCGTTCCCTACGCCCCCCAGGCCATTGATGCCTCCTACACCCCGGAGACCGGCCGATGAGCTCCCTGAATCCGTACCGGATCGGCAAAAAGTGGCTGCCGCTCGGCTATCGCCTGAAGCTGTTCCTTACCTTTCTGACGGTTTTGGTTTTTTGCGGCGGCGGCCTGATTCTGCTCTTCGGCCAGAGCCAAAGGCAGACCCTGCTGAATAACACATACAACAAGGGGAGATTCGTTTCCTCGGTGCTGGCCCGCAACCTGGAGACCCCGCTTTTTTTCATGAACCTGGAGCAGATCAGCGCCAGCACGGAGGCGATCTTCGGGGCAACCGACATCGCCTCCGTGCTGGTCTACGACAAGGACGGCAAGCTGATTTTTTCCCGCCTGACTCATCCACAGGCCAAGGAGGCAGCCGTTCGGCCGGAAGAAATGGACCGCCTTGCCCGACTCATGGCGGAACACACAACCGTCGGGGACGAGGTTCCCACCGGCCATTGGCGTCAGGAGCGGGACTTCGTCTTTTGCCGGCGGATCATTACCGCGGGCCAGTCCAGCGACCAAAACTCCCTGTATTTTGACACGGGCAAGGTGGAACAGCCCTCGGTTACCGATTTGGGCGGGGTGCAGATCGTTTTCAGCCTCACCCAGTACCAGCAGGGCATGGAAAAGATTATCCGCCATGCGGTGCTGGTTTTTCTCTCCTTTTTGCCGATTTCCCTGTTTACCGCCCTCATGCTGGCGCGGGATGTGGTCCGGCCCTTGCGCGCCCTGGTGGAAACCCTGCGAGCCCGGCTGGGGAAGCGGGAAGAAGAAAAGGAAGAGGAGGAAGGAAAAGCAACCGATGAAATTACCCAGCTCGACACCCGCTTGAAGCATCTGGTCGGCCAGCTCGACCAATCCTTCGCCACCATCGCCCAGATGAATGAAGGGCTTGAGGAGCAAGTGGCCATCCGCACCGCCGAACTCACCAGGGCCATGCGGGAACTCAAGGAGACCCAGGCCCAGATGGTGCAGACGGAAAAGATGGCAGCCGTGGGCCAGCTGGTCGCCGGGGTGGCCCACGAGGTCAACAACACCACCAATTTCATCACCGGCGCCCTGCCGCCCCTGGGAAAACGGTTGGCCGAGCTGCGTTCGCTCCTGGATAGGCAGGGGGCGCAGTGCTGCCCGGATTCGGGTCGGATGGCCGAGTTGATGCAGAGCATCGACCTGCTGATGGGCAATGTCCGGGAAGGGGCGCGGCGGACCAGCAAGATCGTCACCGATCTCAAGAATTTTTCCCGGCCCGACGACGATCTTTCTCTGCAACTGGACATCAATCAGTGCCTGGAAAGCACCCTGGCCCTGGCCCTGCCCGAGTACAAACACCGAATCGAGGTGAGCAGGGAGTTTGCCCCGGATCTACCCTTGGTGCCGGGCTCCCAAGGGCAGATCTGTCAGGTATTCATGAACCTGATCATCAATGCGGTTCATGCCCAGCCGGGCAAGGGCTCCCTGCTGATCCGCACCTTCGGCTCCGGGGATGGGGTGCATGTGGTGTTTCAGGACAAGGGGCCTGGCATTCCTAAAAAAATCCAAAAAAGGATTTTTGAGCCGTTTTTCACCACCAAGGAGGTCGGCAAGGGCACGGGGCTTGGCCTGAGCGTCTCCTTCGGGATCATCAATAAACACCGGGGCAGGATTTTGGTGCGCAGCGAACCGGGACAGGGAGCGGAGTTCGAGGTAATCCTGCCGGCAGGGCCGGAAGCGATCGCGGCACAACACGAGGAGAAGAGCGGAAGATGAGCGTAAAGAAAGGGCGGGTGCTGTATGTGGACGACGAGGAGATCAATCTGATCAATTTCCGGGAAACCCTGTGCGATGAGTTCGAGATATTCACCGCCGGTTCCGGGCAGGAGGCGTTGGATCTTCTTGCGCGGGAGGGCGAGATGGCCCTGGTGGTTTCGGATCAGCGGATGCCGGGGATGAGCGGCATCGAGCTGCTGGCTGAGGTCCGGGAGGCGTACCCGGACACCATCCGGATGATCATCAGCGCCTACACCGAGGTCCACGAGCTGATCGAGGCCATCAACAAGGCCGAGGTGTACCGGTATTTCGTCAAGCCCTGGCAGGAGGAATCCCTGCGCCTCACCATCGGCAACGCGGTGGGCACCTATGCCCTGGGCCAGGAAATCAAGGGGTTTGTGGAGTGCGGCCGCAAGCAGATGGCGGAGCGCATGCGGAGCTTGGCAGGAGACAAGGAATGAACCCGCCACGCCTGCTGTTCATCGACGACGAGGAGATCAACCGGAGCAACTTTCAGCAGACCTTTGGGGAGGAGTATACGATCCTGCTCGCCGCCTCCGGGGAGGAGGCCCTGGAGATCATGGCCCGGGAAGACGACCTCGCCGTGATCCTTTCCGACCAGCGCATGCCCGGCCTGTCCGGGGCCGAGGTTCTGGCCCGGGCCTTGGCGCTCGCTCCCCACGCGGAACGGATCATGATCACCGGCTATTGCGAGCCGGACGACATCATGGCCGCCATCAATCAAGGGCAGGTGTACCGTTACATCCTCAAGCCCTGGGCCAGCGAAGAGCTGCGCATCGCCATCATGCAGGGGGTGGAGCGGCACCGGCTCAAAAAGGAAAACCGCTGGCTGCTTTCAGCTCTGGAGGCAAAGAACGCGGAGCTGGAGGAGCTGGTCCGCTCCCGGACCCTGGAGCTCAAAAAACTCCAGAACCTGTTGCCCATCTGCTCCTACTGCCGGAAGATCCGGGACGACAAGAACGCCTGGCACGGGTTGGAGGAGTATCTGCACCAGCATTCCGACATCCTCTTTACCCACGGCGTCTGTCCCTCCTGCTACGACACGGTGATGACCGGGCTGACGGACCTTGGCCAGCGGGAAAAGCCGGAGGGGGAGTAATTTCTTTTTTTATATCCCCCCTTTGACAAAGGGGGACTGAGGTAGGGCCAGGGACAGGGCAAGCCGTGCAGCCCTGGCCGAGGCCCCTGGACCGCCCAGCCGCTGTCGAACCTCGGCCAGACCCGCCAGCATGCGGGCGCGTTCCGCCTGGTCCGCCACCAGACGCACGGTGGCGGCGGCGATTTTTTCCGGCATTGCCTCATCCTGCAGCAACTCCGGCACCACCTCTTGCCCGGCCACCAGATTGACCAGGGAGGCGTACTCAACCTTGATCAACCGCCGCCCCAGAAAATAGGTGAGCGGCGACACCCGGTAGGCAATAACCATGGGCACGTCCAGGATGGCCAGCTCCAGGGAGACGGTGCCCGAGGCCGCCATCACCGCGTGGCAGGCGGCCATGAGCTCGTAGCGGTTCTCCCGGATCACCCGCACCTCGACCCCTGCCTCCGCCAGGCCATTGGCCAGAAGATCATCCTCGCTCAGGGTCGGGGCCAGGGGCAGGAGAAAGACCGGCTTGACCAGCTGCGCCTGCAGCAGTTGTGCCGCGGCCAGGAAGACCGGGAGCATCCCGGCTATCTCCCGCCTGCGGCTGCCCGGCAGGATGCCGATTACCGTGCTCTCCGGGGCAATGCCCAGGGATTGCAAAAACTCCGCCCGGGGCACGGCGGCGCGCACCGTGTCCATGAGGGGGTGGCCCACATACTCCACTGCCATCCCGCGCTCATGGTAAAACTCTTTTTCAAAAGGCAGGATCACGGCCAGCCGGTCCACCCGTTTCTTGATGGTCTTGACCCGGCCGCTACGCCAAGCCCAAACCTGCGGGCTGATGTAATAAAACACCGGGATGCCGAGCCGCTTGGCTTTTTTGGCCAGGATCAGGTTGAAGTCGGGATAGTCGATGAGGATCAGGAGGCTGGGCGGCTGCTCGCGGAGCCGTTTTTCCAGGGCGCGCATGGCCTCGCGGATGAAGCGGAAATGGCTGATGACCTCGACGATCCCCACCACGGCCAGGCGGGAGGAGTCGTAGAGAATCTCCATCCCCTGGGCAGCCAGGGCCGGGCCGCCGATGCCGCAGACGGTAAGATCCGGGGCCTGTTCCCGCATGGCGGCAACGAGCTTTGCCCCGTGCATGTCGCCGGAGGCCTCGCCGGCCACGAGCATGATTTGGGGGGCGTTCATTGATCCCCCCTCCCGTCACGGGAGGGGGCCGGGGGGAGGGTGAATTTGCGACCTGCCGATTTCATAACTATTCCCCTCTCCCTAACCCTCCCCCGTCAGGGGCAGGGAACTTTTGATCCTTCTTGGCGGAATCTTGCCGGCTTGCTTACCTGCAACTCCATCAGCCGTTGAACAGCCGGCGGTGGGTGTCGGCATGTTCCTTGATCCTGGCCATGATCTCCTGGGCCACGGCCAAGGCCAATCGCCCTTCCCTGCCAGAGACCTTCGGCTGGGTCCGGTTGCGGACATTGTTGACAAAATCCTGCAGCTCCATCTCCAGGGCGTCCTGGTGCAGATAGCAGGAAGAAATGACCTCCTCCCGGGGCATGGAGTTTTCGTCCAGCTCCTTGCCGGGCTTGATCACGGTGATCTCCTTCTTGCCGTAATCAACCGCCACAAAGGAATGGGGCTGGAACACCCGCAGCCGCCGGATGTTTTCCCGGGAAACCCGGCTCACCGTGAGGTTGGCAGTGCAGCCGTTTTCAAAGATCAGCCGGACATTGGCGATATCCGTGGTCTGGGTGAACACCGGCATGCCCACCGGGTGCATGGAGGCGATGGGCGATTTGACGATGCTCAGGATAATGTCGATGTCGTGGATCATCAGGTCGAGGACCACATCGACGTCCAGGCCTCTGGGCTTGAAGACATGGATCCGGTGCGACTCGATGAAGAGCGGCTGGGTGAGGTGTTCGGCCATGGCCAGAATGGCGGGATTGTACTGTTCGATATGGCCGACCTGGAGGATGCGTTGCCCCTGCTCGGCCAGGGCGATGAGCTCGTCGGCCTCGGCCAGGGTAGTGGTCATGGGTTTTTCCAGCAGGACATCCTTCCCGGCTTTGAGACAGGCGGCGGCTACTTCATGGTGCAGACTGGTGGGCACCACCACGCTCACCGCCTCGACCTGGTCGAGCAGCTCCCGGTAATCACCAAAGGCGGTGGTGCGGCAGGCAGTGGCGACCTCGGCGGCGTAAGCCGGGTTGAGATCCGCCACCCCCACCAGCTCCACCGCCGGGTTTGCCATGTACTTTTGGGCGTGAAACTTGCCGAGATACCCTACCCCGATAACGCCGATGCGTGTCTGTGTCATGATAATTGCCTGCCTGTACGCTTGAATTTCCTGAGAAATTACGCCATTGCGCGGGAAGTGACAAGGTAAAAGGTGTAAAAAACATGCTTTGCCCCTCGGGCCTTTCCCCTCGGCCCCATAAGATAGTTTGGCAAATCCGCGGAAATCAATTTATAGGCTCGACAAGTTGTGCTACTATCTTTTTTTGATCTTTTGGTGAGCTGTCATGGGCGTTTCCCATTTCAGTTCGCAGCCCGTTTCAGCCATCTGCCGGCCGCCCGCGGCCCAGCCTTTGATACCCTATGAATCTGCCACGAATCATCTCCAGCCTGCGCACCAGAACCAAGGTTATCCTGGCCTGCGCCGTTTTCCTTGTGTTGGGCTTGCTTGTCCCGGCCCTGCTCCTGCCTCGGTTTATCGATCTTGAGGCGCTCCAGGCGCGGATGAGCACCCAGGTGAACGTCAGACTGAAGGGCGCTCTGCAAACCGACCGCCTGGAATGGGCCTGGCTGCCCCTGCCCCATCTCAACCTGCGCAATACCCGTTTTACCAGCGAGGAAACCGCGCTGGTCGTCCCCCTGACCAAGGTGTATCCGGATTGGGGAGCCCTGTTCCGTGGTCAGGTCCGCATCGGCAAGGTTCTCCTGGAGCGCCCGGAGATCCGGGTGAAAGAGTTTCCGACCTCGCTGTCCGAGCCTCCCGATCCTGAACTGGCCGGCCTCAACGTAGTGATCCGCAACGGCACCTTGCAAGTGGCGGCCAACACGCAGTGGCCGGTGCTGCACAGCAGGGATTTTTCCATGACCTCCCTGAACGGCAGCGTGGCGATAAGTCTTGCCGCGCTTGCCTTCGATCTTTCCGGTAAACCCGCGGCCGGGGACCATCTTGCCTTATCCGGCCAATATCTGCGTGAGGATGGAGCCTACCGCTTGAAATTTGCCTTCCGCAACTTCAATCCGCACAAAGCATTCCACTCCTTTGCCCAGGGCGCCTTGAAGCCGGTCGATTCCCCCTTCAATCTCAGCGGCAGCCTTGAGGGCCGCGGGCTTGATAAAATCGCCGGCGCCATCAAGGGGGATTCCCCCTGCCTGCTGGCGTTTCCCAAGGATAAAAAGATCCTGCTGAGCTGCGGCATTGTCGATCTGGCCTTTGCCCAGGATGGCGACGACCTGCTGTTGACGCTCAACGAATTTGAGCTGCGTGAGCCGGGGCTGAAACTCACCGGCACGGTGCGGCGTTCCGCCGGAGACAAGGCCAACCCCGCGCCGGTGTGGCAGATCGACCTCAAGGGCGAGGACCTTGACCTGACCGGGATCCGCGAGGCGGTTCTCGCCATGTGGGGGGAAAACGAGATTGCCAAAAAGGTGGGCGAAATCGTGCAGGGCGGCACGGCGGGCAAGGCCGCCTACAGCTTCAAGGGCACGGCGGCGGATTTTGAATACGTGCGCAACATGCACGTCAGCGTCGAGGCCATTGACGCCACCGTCAAAATCCCGGAGGGAGAGCTGGTTCTGACCAAGACCAAGGGCAGGATGCGGATCGAAAACGGCCTGCTCACCGTCGATGCCGATGAGGCCCAAATGGGCAACAGCCGGGGCATGAACGGCCGCCTGGTTTTGGGTCTGCCCGACGATGATTTCACCTTCAAGCTCGATGTTGATCTTGACGCTGATCTGGCCGAACTTCCCGATGTTTTGAAGCGTCTCGTCGAGCACCGGCTCTTCCAGGAGGAGCTGGCCAAGTTCAGCGGCGTATCGGGCCGGGCGACGGGCCATCTTCACCTCGGCGATCACCTGAAAGACTTCAAGGTCGCGGTGGAGGTTGCCGCCATGCAGGGCAAGGGACGCTATGCGCCGCTGGCCTGGGATTTCACCGTCGAAGGCGGCGGGATGACCATTGCCCCGCCCCTGATGCGATGGCGGAACGTGCGTGGCGCCTATGGCCCCCATGTGGTGGAAAAAACAGCCGGACAGGTGCGCTGGCCGAACGATGTTTTTCTGGAGGTAAGCCAGCTTGACGGAGTGCTGGCCGCAAAAGAGCTGGGAAAGGAAGACCTCTCCTATTTCAAGGAAATAAGCGGGGAGCTGCGCGAAAATATTACCCGGGCGGATGGCAGGATAGAGCTGCGGAACACCACCATTTCCGGGAAGGCCTCCGAGCCCAAACAGTGGAAGGCGGACACGGATTTTCTTGTGAAAAATCTTGCCGTGGAAACGCCGGCTTTCCCGGAACCGATCCGGATCAAACAGGGGAAGGGGCATTTCTCGAACAAGGCGATCACGGTTTCCGAGGCCACCGGCTCCGTCTTCGGCGACTCCTTCACCCTGGGCGCCTCCTTGAGCCACCAGGCTTTTGCCGCGCTGCGCGGCAAGATCTCCCTGCAGGGAAAGATCGGCCAGGGCTTGGGGCAATGGCTCAGGGAGAGGCATTTCGTTGAGCCCGCCCTTTTTCCGCACCTCCCCCTGCAGGTGGAGTCCTTGCAGATCGACCTGCAGGAAGGAAAAACCTATGCCAAGGGCCTGATCCGGCCGGAGAAGGCTCTGTTCAGCCGCCCCCCCATGGCCGATATTTCCCTGGAATTCACCAAGAACGACCTCCTGAAGATGGCGGCCCGTGTTTACGGCGGCAAGGAAGACGCCACGATCACCCTGGATTTTCTGGACCACGCCAAGGAAACCTTTCTCTTCTCCTGGAAAGGGGAACTGTCCAAGGAGACGGTGGACCAGTTGCTGGAGCGAAAAAACCTGCTCCAGGGCAAGATCGCCGGGGATTTTCAGCTCTATCTGCCTTTGGACCCCAATAAGGTTGCCTTCAGCGGCCAACTTGCAGCCACGAATCTGCGCTGGTTCCTGGACGAGGAGGCCGGCCGCTTTATTGATATCCGGGAGCTTCGGCTTGCGGGAGTCGGCAAGGAACTCAAGGTGAAACAGCTGGTCTGCGCCCTCAGCGACACGGAATCCGTGGTGATCAACGGCCTGGTCTCGCGGGTTGCCACCGGGCTTGCCTTGAAGCTTGACCTTACCTCCCCCACGCTCTCCAGGAAAACCCTGCTCGATTTCCAGGAAAGCCTGAAACGGAGCAGGGACAAGAAAAACAAAGCAACTTCTTCCGGGGAGTCCCAACAGGAGACCCCCCCCTGGAATATCACCGGCACCGTGGCCTTTGATCTGGATGAATTCACTTCCGGTTACAAACCGACGGGGGAGAATGGCCCTTCCACCCTGGTCTGGCAACCCTTGCAGGGAGAAATCCGAATTCATCCCCAGTGGCGGTTGTCCGCGCTCATCACCAACGGCCGCCTCTGCTGTCTGGACACCACCGGCGAATGGTTTTCCACCCCCGAACTCGGCCAGAACCATTTCTCCCTGAGCAGCGCCTGCCCCACCCCGCCTCGGTTTGAAACCGTGCTGCCCTGTCTCGGCTACCGGCAAGACATCATCGAAGGGGAATTTTCCCTCAATGGCCGCCTGGAGGGGGGATTGGACAATTGGCAGGAGGGGAATCTGCAGATCGACTCGCATCAGGGGCGGATTCTGCGCATGAAACTTCTTTCAAAAATTTTCAGTGTGGTCAACATCACGGATCTTTTCAGCGTGGGTCAGGGGGAGGACGGCGTCGGGACCTCAACCAAGGGCTTTCCCTACAAGGATCTGCTTTTAAAAGCCCATGTGAAGGACAACGACCTGATCATCGACGAGGCGGTGGTGCGCGGGGAAGGGCTGAATCTTTTCGCCAGGGGCAAGATGAATCTCGCCACCTTTGAGCTGGATGTCGTGGTCATGATCTCCCCCTTTAAAACCATTGACGCCATTATCAGCAGGGTGCCGCTGGTGGGCAGGGTCATTGGCGGGGAAACCGCCACCCTGGTCACCTTCCCGGTCGGGGTCACCGGCAAGGCAAGCGACCCCCAGGTTACCCTGCTGCCTCCCAGCGCGGTGGGCGAGGGGTTGCTGAACATCGTCAAAAGAACCCTGCTCCTGCCGTTTCACATTCTTTCCCCAATATTTCCCGAGGCGGAGCCGGAGCCTGGGGACAAGCCGTAGTCATACAAGATAGGGATTTCATGAAGGAATTTGTCCGGCTGATGAAGGCGCTGTCCGACCCGAATCGGGTCAAGATCATCACGATCCTGGGTGGGCGGGAGTTGTGCGTTTGTGAGCTGACCGCGCTCCTTGGGGTGGCCCAGCCCACGGTCTCCAAGCATCTTCGCATCCTTGAAGATACCGGGCTGGTTTCCTTCCGCAAGGAGGGGAATTGGATCATCTACCGGCTGAACAGTGAGTGCCGGGACCAGGCCCGAACCATGCTTGGCCTGGTCGGCCAGTGGCTGGACAAGGCGCCGGAGATACAAGGGTTGCGACAGAGATTGCCCGAGGTGCAACATCTGCGGAAGATCGTGGCCTAGCCGTACCGCCCTGGTTATGCCTAGCCCAGCCGGAAAAGTCTTTTCAGCCAGCCGTTGTCCAGGGAGGGCTGCACGGCCAGAAAGGCATGCAGCCTTGCAATGTTCAGGTCTTCCGGGGGAAGAAGAAATTCCAGCCCCAGCTCAAAATGCTTGGCCGGCCCGGAAAGAACATGGTCGAACCAGACAGGATGGGCAGGAATCACAAGCCTGTTCCCCTCTTCCCGGTCCATCACTTCGAGATGGATGACCTTGGCCGAGTCATCGTTACAGGTATAAAAAAGATGGTAGTTGCCGGTGCGGATGTGGGGCACGGACAGGCGGGCTCCGTAGAGCGAGATATCCACCAAGTCTCCCAGCATGGGGTCGGCAAGAACCAGCCCGTTTTTTATGTCGCGCAGGATAAGCGTGACCGCCATGCTGACGTTGAATCGTGTTGCCCGCCGATGTTCGTAGCCCATACGGATTCGCCCCAGGGGGAACGTCCCCCCTTATCGTGTACTGCCGCCGGTGTTCTCCCCTCCCCAATCCATTTACAAGGTATTCTTGTAACAGGTTGATGTCAAAGATTTTTTTCCCGAGAAGCAGCAGGGCTTGCGAAAAAAAGCCTATCAGTTCATTTTCTTGTCCTGCATTTCCTTGAGCATCTCGCTGATCAACTGGCCGTTAGGCGCCGTGGCCATTGGGTTAAGGCTGACCAGCCCCTGCCAGGCGGCAATGGCGCCGGGCTGATCCTTGAGATCGTAAAGCAGGACAATGCCCTTGTTGAACCGGGCTGTTTCATGTTTGGCGTTTGCCGCAATCGCCTTGTCAAAGGAAGCGACGGCCTGTTGCGGATTGCCGGCCCGGCGGTACATGACCCCCAAGTCGGTGAGCACATCGGGATTATTCGGGGCCAGGGCCAGGGATTTATTGTAGGCGTTGATCGCCTTGTCCGGCTGGTCGGAGTCGAAGTACAGATGGCCGAGGTTGGTCCAGGCCTCGATGTTGTCGGGGTTTTTCTGCACCGCAAGCTCCAGCTGCAGCAGCTGCTGGGTCTGCTCGGCGGTAAGTTTTCCCGCCTGGGCTTGCGGCTGGCCGGTGGCAACCGTGGCCGCTCCCCCGCCTGCCGGGGTTTTGTAGATACTGAAAACAATCCCGGAAAGAAAACCGATGATCAGGCAGCCGAGGCCGACGAGAAGCACGATTTCTTTTTTAAAGCCGTCCGCGGGAGATTGCTCGGGTCGTGATGCCATGGCGTGAAGCCTCCTTCCTGAATTGGGGGTTGAATGCTATTTATGGACAGGGGCAAACCTGCCACGCTTATCTGACACGCGCGGCAGGGTAAATGTTCCTGGAAAACACCTGATTTCGTTATGCCCCCTCCAGCTCATGCACCTGGAGCCCGGAAGCCGTGGCAAGTTGCCGCGCCTCGTCGACGATCCGGCGGTGATGGGTAAAGAGGATGACCTGGGTTTTGGCGGCCAGCTCGCCCAGAATTTTCAGGGCTGCCTTGGAACGGGCATCATCGGCATTCACCAGGATGTCGTCCAGGATAAAGGGCATGGGCTCATGGTGGCCGGCCAGACGCCACTCCAAAGAGGCCAGACGCAGGGCAAGATAGAGCTGGTCCCGGGTGCCGGAGCTCATCCGTTCCACCAAAACCCTGGCCCCGCTGGGCCGGGTGCCGACCAACACCGGCTCACCCTGGTCATTTTCATCGGCCAGCAAGCCGGCAAAGGAGCCCAGGGTGAGCTCGCTGAAATACCGGGAGGTGATGGCCAGCACCGGGGTCTGGTTTTCGCTGCGAAACCGCTCGATCTCGCTTTTCAGGACATACCCCGCTACCTTGAGCTGGATATAACGCTCCGCCAGCCGTTGTATTTTGGCAAGCAACCGGGCGCCCTCTTCCGCTGCTTCGGCGGCTTTGGCATTGCCGTCCATCTGCCGGAGCTGATTTCTTTTCTCGCCGATGAGCACGGAGAGCCGCTTGCCCTCCGGGGCCAGTTCCTGCTCGATTTCCTGGGTCAGCCGGGTGAGTTCTTCAGGCAGAGCATCCGGGTCGATCTGTGCGGACTGGGCTTCCAGCTCGGCAAGGGGAAGGCCGCCTGCGCCTTCGATCAGGATTTTTTCGGTTTGGGTAAGGCTTGCGGTAAGGCTCCGAAACTGAGCCGAGCGTTTCTCCGCCGCATCCAGTTCCTCCGGCAGAACCTTTCCGGCCAGGCGGCAGAGTTCCGCGAGCTGATGTTGGGCCAGAACTTTTTCTTCCGCCAGCCGCAGCCGTTCTTCTTCGGCTTCTTTAATTTCCTGAATATATCGGGCGTGGAGGGTTGTGTCGTTTCTGGCCTGGTTGAGCAGAGCCTTGAGCTGGGCCACGATCTGCCCGGCTGGCTGTTCCGTGAGCGCAGGCGCGATTTCCTGCGCCAGGGTCAGGGCTGTTTCCTCAAATTTCTTGGTGTCACGATCAATCCCCTCAATCCGTTTGCGAAGATCATCGGCCTCTTTCAGTCTGGCAAAGCAGCTGTGCAGGTTCTCTAATAAATCCCCAGCCTCGGCGGGGTGAATCTCCCGGCCGCCGCCAAGATCTCCGACCACCTCCCGCCATTCACGCTGCCAGTTGCGGAACTCTTCCGTGAATCGGATCTTTTCGTTTTCCGCCAGAGTATGCTCACCGGCAAGGGATGTTTTCTTTTCAAGGAGTCTTTGCCGCCTCTCCTCAGTGGCGGCGAGTTGTTTTTCAACAGCCTCCCCCTGAAGCAGGAGCGGCTCAAGTTCCTTGATCGGGGCTGGGTTCCGTTCTCCAAGCCCGGCGAGTTCCCGGAGCAATGCCGACTTCAGGCTTTCCCGATCCGAGTTTTTTCGTTCCAGCTCGCGTTCGCTTGCCTGTAATTCGTCCGCGCTTTGTCTGATTGTTGCAGCTTCGCCCAGCCAGGCCAGCATCTCCGGCGGCGAAAGGGGGATGATCGCACATGGCTCCCACAGTGCTTGCCATTCGGTGGCAAAGGCCGTGCGGGCAAGGGTGTTTTGCTCCGCCTCTTTTTCCAGCTCGGCAAGGGCCTCGGTCAGGCTTTGCTGTTCTGCCTGCAGCGCCGCGAAGGCCTGAACCCGGTCTGCCTCGTGACGGAGACGATCCGCCACAGTATCCGCCTGGGCCACCTTTTTTTCATAGGCGTCAGGCAAGGGCAGTTCCTGTCCAAAGGCGGCATCTTCTCCGGCGAGATCCTCGCCCTTCAGCCACTGACGGCGGAGAAGCTCCCATCCTTTGTCGCGCTGGGTCCGGATCAGAACAAGCTCTTCTTCCGTTGGCGCGCTCCCCGAGGTTTCTCGCTGCCGGATGTCGGCCTGCACTTCAGCCATTCTTTTGTGCAGCCTTTCCTGTTCTTGCCGGATATTCCCCTGCCGCGCTCCGTGTTCATTAAAAATCGCCTCGTATTTTCGGACCGTGTCCGGAAGAGGCAGGGCCAGGGCAAGGAATTGGTCGAGGCTGCCGGACCAGAGGGGAAGCCTCTCCATTGACTGCAGGCAGGT
The DNA here is from genome assembly GCA_036397515.1 of Desulfurivibrionaceae bacterium. Taxonomy (GTDB): domain Bacteria; phylum Desulfobacterota; class Desulfobulbia; order Desulfobulbales; family Desulfurivibrionaceae; genus Thiovibrio. The sequence continues at coordinate 14,588 of DASWIU010000159.1, forward strand.
GTGCCGTTTTTCTTCAAGTGCCCTGGTTTTGTTTTCCAGATCCGCATCGATATCCCCGGCTTTTCTGGCACTTCGCAGGGCTTGGCTCAATCCTGCCGCGCTTTTGGCTGCAGGGAATCCGGCCAGCTCCTTGTCGATCCGTGCCAGTTCTCCGCCGATCTCCAGCAGCCGTTTTTCGGTCTGGCTCAAGCCCTGCTGCAAACCCTCGTGCTTGGCGGCCAGATGCCCGGTGATTTTTCTCCTGCCGGAAACAGCCCGGAGAGACTCCACCTGTTCCAGCGTGAGATCCTGACGCACCAGCTTGAGGAACTCCGCAGCCTCGCCCTTGTTGCTGATCCGCATGCCTTCAAGGCGCGGCCGGTCTTCCCTGCCTTTTTTGTATTCTCCCAGGCGCTGGTGCAATTCTTCAATGGCATCCTCTGCAGCGATCAGCGGCTGACGGTTGGTGACAGCCGCCATTTTTTTCCGCATCGCCGCAATCTTTGCCGCCAGGGTGATTTCCTTGTAATCCATGGAATGAAGCGCTTTCTCAACCTCCTGGCGCCGGGTGGAAAAATCATCCGGCAGCTCCACGATTGCCCCCAGCTCGGCAAGCTGCTGCCGGAGCGCATTGCGCAGGGCAAGCTGGGGCAGCAGTTGCCGGATGCGTTCCAATTGCCGTCGGCGCCGGTCTTTTGCCCCATGCTGTTCTTCAATGGCCTGCAGGGCAGTCTGCGCCTCGGTCAAGCTATTGTTGAGTTCGTGCCAGTCCCGACTGGAAAGAGAGGCCTCCTTTACGATTCTCTGCGTTTCCTTATAGGCGGCCAGGGCCTCGTTGATCTCCTGCTTTGTGCCACGGGCTTTGAACAGGGCCTCGGCCTCGTTTTCAAGTCCGGTAAGAACCACGCGCAGTGAAGAGATTCCGGCCCCTGCCGAGAACAGGGCCTGGCCCACCTCGCCCTTCTGGGCCAGGATATCCTCCCCGCCCCGGATAAGATCCTCGTGGCTCAGGCCATAGAGCGATTCAAAAACCGCCTGCTCGGTGATGGGCAAAAAGCCGGCAAGCGCATCCGCGTTGAGCGGGTTGCCGCTCAGATCAAGAAGATCACCTTTTCTCTTCTTGCGCCGGGAAAAGGCAAGTTCCCGGCCATCTTCCGCCTGCAGGCATCCACTCACCAGCAATTGGTCGTTGGCATGACGAAAATTATCAAGGGTTCTTTCGGGAAAGCCGAAAAGCCAGGCCTTGAGCGCCCTGAGGGTTGTGCTTTTTCCTGCCTCGTTGGGGCCGTGCACGATATGCAGGCCAGGCCCCAGGTGCAGGGTGTGATCGGTGAACCGGCCAAAGGCCTTGAGTTCGAGCCTGGTAATCCTCACCGGCTTCCTCCCTGCCCCAGCAGTCTGGCGATGAGCATCTCCTTGACCTCTTCAGCGAGGGAGCCTGTCCATTCCGGAGATGTGGCGATAAGGCCGCCTTCGTGCAGGAGTTCCGGCGGCAATTTACTCTGCAATCCCACGATTTCCGGCACCAGCTCCATGAGCGCTGCCGGTTCGAAATCCAGACGTTCAATGGCCCGGACCAGATCCGCCATGGGCGTTTCCTCGCCAAGGTCCGTTACAAGCGCCACAGGGCGTTGGGTGGCAAACCGCACCTTTTCGAGCCACAGCTCGCCGAGCCCTGCGGCAAGAGCGCGAAATTCTTCGGTCAGGGCGGCGGAATCCCGGTGGAGTTCGGCATGGAGCGGGCTTTTTCCAACCAGTTGCAGGCGGATGGCCAGGGGTCTTCCCTCTGCCTTGGCCTGTTCCGTTTCCATGGCCTGCCGGACTGCGTCAATGGCCAGATCCATGGTGGCGCACTCCGTGAGATCAACCTGGCACAGGGCCCAACGCAGCACGTCAAGGTCGCGGTGCTCCACTGCGGCGATGCGCCCTTCCTCCACCCGCACCAGGGTAGCCCCTTTTGCGCCGGTCTCGTGGATATGCCTGCCCTGAATATTGCCCGGGAAAACGATCCAGGGCGATGGGCTCACTTCCTCGCGTTGGTGGATGTGGCCAAGGGCCCAGTAATCATAGCCTCTGGCCTTGAGATCATCGAGGGAGCACGGGGCATAGGGCTCATGCCCCTGTCTACCGGTGAGGGAGGTGTGGAGCAGGCCGATGTTCAGATAATGCGGCAGAGCCTGGGGATAATTGCGGGCAATATTCTCGGCCAGAGCCCTGGTGTGGTAGCCCTGGCCATGGATGGCAACTCCCAAGGCATCAAGGGTGACGGTTTCCGGCTGTTTCGTGGAAAAGAGGTGGACATTGTCCGGCAGACGCAGGGACTTACTGATTTGGCTTGCTGCATCATGGTTGCCGGAGATCAGGAAGACCTGGATATTCTCCTTGCGCAGCCGGGAGAGCCGGTCGATGAAAAAAAGCCCGGTATTGTAATCCTTCCAGTCTCCATCGTAGAGATCCCCAGCCAAAAGGACAAAGGCGACCCGCTCCTCAATGGCCAGCTCGATGAGGTTGTCGAAGGCTCTTCTCGTTGCCTGGCGGATTTGCTCCACCGGGGCATCGGCGTAGCCCTCCAGGCCGCGCAAGGGGCTGTCGAGGTGGATATCCGCGGCATGGAGAAAGGTGAACATGGTTTATTGGACCATCAGGAGGGGAATGGTGAGAAAGGAGCCGCCGCCGGCCAAGGTATTGATAAACCCGGCTACCCCCCCGCCAAGGACCAGCAGAAAAATATTGAGCACGGAAAAACCCTGCATCCAACCTCCCGAAGTCATTGACTTTACTCAAGCAGAATCTCTCTGTACCATAGGGGTGGCCAATTTGCCAGCAAACATTGGAGGTCTTGCAACAACCTCAAAAAGTCCCAGGTCCGCGACACAACTCAATAAGCTATAAAGCAATAACCGTGGCGGCCTTTCTTGTGCGGGAACGATCCTTAACAAAATTCCCCCGCCCCTTGCGGGAGGGGGTTAGGGGGTGGGGGTGTTTGCCACCTTTACCTAATCGGCAGCCTCACCCACCCCTCAGTCCCCTCCCGTCAAGGGAGGGGAGGAAAATCCAACCGACAAGCCGTCTGCCCGCAAGGGGCGGGGGAATTTTAGTGGCCAGCTGAATATACACAATGTTGCCTTTCTTCTTGACATGGAGCCCGCCGGGCAGATATCAAGAGGCTTCCGCACAGCAAAGACAACGGCGGTTTGGGAGAGGGTTATGGACACACAGGTGGCACGGCAGCTGCAGCAGTTTCTTGAGGAAGATATCGGCCTGGGCGACATCACCACCGATTCGGTGTTCGGGCCGGCTCAGCAGGGGAAGGCCATATTCGTTGCCAAGGAAAAGTTCGTGGCGGCCGGGCTCGACGAGATCGCCCCCCTGGTTTTCACCACCCGCAACCCCGGGATTGTCTGTACGGCCCTGAAGAAAGACGGCGAGCCTGCCCACCCGGGCGAGCAGATCTTTTCCGCCCAGGGCCCGGTGCGGGACCTGCTCAGCGCCGAACGGGTGGCCCTCAATCTGGTGCAGCGTCTCTCCGGCATCGCCACCCTGACTGCTGCTTTTGTCCAGGAGGTCGAGGGGCTGCCGGTCAGAATCATCGACACCCGCAAGACCACCCCCGGCCTGCGGGCCTTTGAAAAATACGCGGTCCGGGTCGGCGGCGGGCACAATCACCGCTTCAGCCTGGCCGACGGCATCCTGCTCAAGGACAACCATATCGCGGCTTGCGGTTCCATTACCGAGGCGGTGCAAACCCTTCGGGACAAGGCGCCGCACACCCTGAAGATCGAGGTGGAAACCGAAAATCTCGCCCAGGTTGCCGAATGCCTGGCCTGCAGGGTCGAGATCATCATGCTCGACAACATGGCCCCTGCCCTGATGCGCCAGGCCGTGAGCCTGATTTCCGGCCGCGCTCTGGTGGAGGCCTCCGGCGGGGTGAAGCTGAGCAATGTCCGGGAGATCGCCGAAACCGGGGTGGATCTCATCTCGGTGGGGGCGCTCACCCATTCCGCAAGGGCCATGGATATCAGCATGCGCCTTATTG
>DASWIU010000160.1:0-6249 GCA_036397515.1 Desulfurivibrionaceae bacterium
CAGGCTGCCGGTGAAAAAGGCGGTGATGAAGGAGCCGGGGAAGCCGGTGATGATGGGGATGATGGCGTTGCGGAACACATGCCGGTACAACACCTGGCCTTCGCTCAACCCCTTGGCCCTGGCGGTGAGTACGTATTGCTTGCGAATCTCTTCGAGAAAACTGTTCTTGGTCAGCAGGGTCATGACCGCCAGGCTGCCCACGGTGGAAGAGAGCACGGGCAGGACCATATGCCAGAGATAATCCGCCACCTTGGCCGCCAACCCCATCTCGGCCCAGTTGTCGGAAACCAGGCCGCGCAGGGGGAAGATGCTGAAGAAGCTCCCGCCGCCGAAAAGAACGATGAGGGCGATGGCCAAAACGAAGCCGGGGATGGCGTAGCCGATCAGGATGGCGGTGGTGGTCAGGACATCGAAGCGGGAGCCTTCCCGCATGGCCTTGGCAATGCCGAGCGGGATGCAGATTCCGTAGACCAGGAGAAAGGACCACAGCCCCAGGGACATGGAAACGGGCAGCTTGGAGATGACCAGGGCCACCACGCTGTTGTGGTGGTAATAGCTCTGGCCGAAATCAAAGACCAGATAGTTCTTCATCATGGTCAGGAAGCGTTCTGCCGGCGGCTTGTCAAAGCCGTAGAGCTTGGTGAGCTGCGCCACCCGCTCCTCGTCGAGCCCCTTGTCGCCCTGGTACAGGTCCAGGCTGCGGCTGGCCCGCACCTCGCCGCCTGCCCGGTCCGAGCCCTGCAGCTGGGCAAGCATCCGCTCCACCGGCCCGCCCGGCACGAACTGGGTGACGGCAAAGGTGACCAGCATGATCCCGAAGATGGTGGGGATCATCAGCAAAAGTCGTCTTACAATGTAGGCCGCCATCTCACGCCTGGGCCGGATTGTTCAGCTGGGCAAGGGTTTCTTCGATTATGGCGAAGAGCTCCTGCATGCGAAAGGGCTTGGCCAGATAGTTGTCCATCCCCGCGTTGAGGCATTCTTCCTTGTAGCCCGGCATGACATGGGCGGTAACGGCAATGATCGGCACATGTCGGCCGGTGTTTTTCTCAAGATCCCGGATGGTGGTTGTTGCCTCAAAGCCGTTCATCCCCGGCATTTGCACATCCATCAGGATGAGATCAACCTCTTCGCTCTCGTAGACGGCCACCGCCTCCTGGCCGTCGGCGGTCACCCGCACATGGTGGTCATGCATTTCGAGCATGAGGCGCAGCAGCTTCTGGTTCACCGGATTATCTTCCGCAACAAGAATATTCATGGCTTTCTCTCTGCTGTGTTGATCGGTTGCCCCATGCGCCAATCCTGTTGTGCTTGCTGCGGAATCCGCCTCTTCCTTGGCCACCGGCAGATCCAGATCCACAAAAAAGGTGCTTCCCTTGCCGGGCTCGCTTTTCATGCCGATTTTCCCCTGCATGAGTTCGATGAGCTGCAGGGAAATGGTCAGGCCGATCCCGAGCCCGCCTGTTTTTCTGGTGGCATACGACTCAAACTGCTGGAAGGACTCAAACATGGCCCCTTGCTGTTCCAAGGGAATGCCGCGGCCCGTGTCCGCGACCTCGAAGCGGAGATGGATGATGTGCTGGTCGTTCACGGCCTTGAGGCCAAGGGGACGGACCCGCAAGGAGATCTCCCCGTGTTCCGTGAATTTGATGGCGTTGTCCAGCAGGTTTTCCAGCACCTGGAAGATCCGGGTTTCGTCTCCGACCACGGTGGTGGGCACCGCCTCCGGTTCCGTATAGAGGAGGGCGATCCCCTTTGCCTGGGCCGCGGGTTCGTATTTTTTCTTCAGCCTGCCGAGGATCCCGTACAGATCAAAGGGAACCGGGACGATGCGCATGGTGCCGGTTTCCAGCCGGGAAAAATCGAGAATGCCGTCGATGAGCTGGAGCAGGTGCCGGCCGGATTCCTTGATCGCCGTAAGCTCCTGCGGCGGGGTGCCCTCCCGGTAGCCGGTTTCCAACAGTTCGGCCATGCCCAGAACGATGTTGAGCGGGGTTCGCAGCTCGTGGCTGATCTTGGAAAGAAATTCCGTCTTGTGCTGGTCGGCAAGTTCGGCGTTCAGCCGGGCGGAGGCTTCGGCTGCCAGAATCTGTTTTTCCCGGTTGATGGCGAGCCCGAGTTTTTCCGCCAAGGTATTGAAGGACTCGGCCAGATCGCCGATTTCATCGTTGCCCGGGGCCACCCGCTGGGCAAAATCCCCTTTGGCCATGGCGATACTGGCCTGGGCAAGTTTCTGGATCGGAGAAGTGATGGACTGGGCGAGAAAAAAGGTGGTGATGCTCGCCAGGAGCAGCAGGCCGAGAAAGAGGAGGATGGAAAAATTCCGGAACAGTCCGGGTACCGCGGTGTATTCATCGGACGGCAGCACCGACATCGCCAGCCAGGGGGTGCCCCGGATCAGGGTGGTGGCAAAATAGCACTCCTCGCCGTTGAGCATGGCGTGCTGGATTCGCCCCCGGGGCTCTGTCGCGGCTGCGGTGAAAAGTTGCCCGATATCCTGATTTGAGATAACCAGATTTTTCATGATATTTTTGGGCTCGGGATCGCCCAAAATCTTGCCGTCGGGGGCCACAATCCGGCAGTACCCTTTTTGGGGGGAAATACAGCTGCTGGCAGGGGAGATAATATGGGCCAAAGGTGCTTGCCCAAGGATCAGGCCGAGGAACTGATCGCCGAAATAGTCTATTCGGGCGTAGGCAAACCGCAGTACGTGGGTTTGCGAAACCGGATCCGGAACAATCTCGCCGAGGATTGCCTGATTCGGGGCGGCCAGGGCGGCCGCGAAAATCTCCTGGCCGGCGAGATTCTCGGTCGCTTCGCCGGCGACATGGCCGTTGACCATGCGGTACCCCTGGTTCCCCTCCTGGTCCACAAAGCTGAGCACCGGAAATTGCTCCTGATAACGGGCCAGGTGTTTGGCCAGGAGGAGCTCCTGGTAGTTCTGGGCATACAGGGCTACTTCCCGGGCCTCGGCGATCTCCTTGAGGGTGGCCTTGTGTTGGGCGATTTCGGTTGCAACCTTCAGGGCGGTTGACGAGGAAATAACCCGCAGCGTATTGTCCTGGGACTCGTTGTACAGCCGGACCATGAAAAAATAGCTGGCCAGGGAAATAACGCCGGAGGCGAAGATGATCAGGGCCAGCTGGCTGATAAAAATTTTCTTGAGTATGGAGATGCGCATTGGTCAGGTAGTCTCACTCCACAGGGATGGCGCCATTTTCCAGCATGAGCTTTCTCGCGGCCGGGCTTGAGAGAAAATCAAGAAAATCCTGGGCTCGCTGCGAAAGGGTCTCTTTCCACACCAGGGCAAAGGGGACGACAAACTGGTATTTTTTCTGCCGGACATTGGCGGCGGATGGGGCGACATCCTGGACCTGCAGCACCCTGAGCCCGGTACCGATCGCTGCGGGCAGGGGCAGATAACCGATGGTGTTCGGCGAGGCCAGCAGGGTCTGCACCGCCTCGGGGGTGGAATACACCGTTGCCCCGGCAGGGACGGAAATCTCTTGAAAGCCCGGGAGGATATTTTCGAGCACAATGCGGGAAGAATCCCCTTCCTCCCGGCTCATCGCATAGATCTTGCCCGCCCCGCCCAAGGCGTCCCACTGCGGGATTTTGCCGGAATATATCCCGATTATCTGTTCCAGGGAAAGGTTCTCCACCCCGGCAACCCCGGGACTGACCGCAAAAATAATGGGCGCCTGGGCAAAGATTCGGGACTTGAGGCCCTGGCCGCTCTCTTTTTCCGTTAAGGGGCGGGCCACCCTGGCAATCTCGTTTTTTCCGGTGAGGACGGATCTGATCCCGCCGCCGCTCCCCACGCTTTCCGGAATTTCCACGGTGATTCCGGGACGGTTTTTTGTGTAGAGCTGGGCGAGCTTGTGCAGGAGAATCTGGCTGTCGCCGGTGCCGGGGATCACCAGAACCTTGGGATTATCCAGGGGGTTCTGTTCCTCGGGCTGCCGGGCCTGGGCAGAAAAAGAAGAAAGGACACAAAGCGCAAGGAGCGCCAAGAGGATGTTTTTTTTCTTCATAGTATAATGAAAAGCAAGGCCTGCAAGGATTGAACTGGGATAAAAGCCTCTTTATTATATTTACCCCACCATTGCTTAATACGCTTTTAAAAAATGGCTATCGTTTGCGTCGGTTTTCCGGCCTCAGCCACCAGGTCATCAGGGCCTGGGAAGGCGAGTAATAGAGGGGCAGGGTTTCCGGGCGGGCGAAGATGGCGCGGTAGGCGACCCGGTGTTGGGCCAGATACCAATTGGGCACCACGTAATACCCGTACCAGAGAACCCGGTCCAGGGCCTTGCAGGCGGCGGTGAGCTCCTCCTGCGTCTGGGCGTAAATGATCCGATCCACCAGCTGGTCCACCGCCGGGTCTGCGATGCCGATGAGATTTCGGGAGCCTTTGCGCTCGGCCGCGGCCGAATGCCAGTAATTGCGCTGTTCATTGCCCGGGGATTGGGCCTGGCCAAAAACATTGACCGTCATGTCGAAATCAAAATTGTCCATCCTCCGGATATAGAGGGCCGGGTCGATGACCCGCGAATGCACGCGCACCCCGAGTTTTTTCAGGTTGTTGATGTAGGGCTCCATCACCCGCTCAAACCCCGCGCCCACCAGGAGGATTTCAAATTCCAGCGCTTGGCCGGCTTTGTTGGTGAGCACCCCGTTTTTCACAACCCAGCCCGCCTGGCTGAGGATTTTTTTGGCCTGGAGCAGATTGGCGCGCAGGCTGGCCGGCGGTTTGGTGCTGAAGGGGGCGGGCGGCGTGGTGAATACCTCCTGGGGCAGGGTGGCGCGGAAGGGTTCGAGATAGGCAAGCTCAAGACCTGCGGGCACCCCCTGGGCGCTCATGGCCGAGTTGCTGAAAAAGCTGTCGCAGCGGGTGTATTGGCCAAAAAAAAGGGCCGCGTTGGTCCACTCGAAATCAAAGGCCAGGGACAGGGCCTTGCGGACCAGGCGGTCCTTGAAAACCGGCCGGCGCAGATTGAAGACAAACCCCTGCATCCCGGCGTTATTCTTGTGGGGCAGGGTCTCCCGGACGAGTTCGCCGCGCTTGAACTTGGGGCCGTTCAGATCGCGGGCCCATTGCTTGGCGATATTGACCGGCATGAAATCGAATTCCCCGGCCTTGAAGGCCTCCACCGCCACGATCTGATCCTTGAAGTATTTATAGGTGATGGTATCGAAATTGAACATCCCGCGCCGCACATTGAGATCCCTGGCCCAGTACCGGGGATTGCGGACATAGGTGATGGCTTTGCCGGGGATGATCTCCTTGATCAGGTAGGGGCCGGAGCCGACCGGCGGGGTCATGTCCGGGGCGTCGAAGGGATGGGCGGTGTAGAATTTCTTGGAGAAGACCGGGAGCTGGCTGGCGATCATGTGCAGTTCGCGGTTGCGCTGGGCAAAATGGAACCGGACCCGGCGCGGGTCAAGAACCTCGGCCGAGGCGATGTCTTGGAAATAGATCTGGTACGAGGGGCTTGCCGCCGGGCTTTTCAGGGTATCCAGGGAAAACTTCACGTCCTCCGGGGTAATCGCGGTGCCGTCGGAAAAACGGGCCTCTTCGTGGAGGGTGAAGGTGACGGACAATTTGTCTTCCGCCAGGGCGATATCCTTGGCGATCAAGCCGTAGGAAGCGAAGGGCTCGTCCAGGCTCGGCACGGCAAGGGTTTCGAAGACCAGCTCGTCCAGCCCCGCCGGGGGCGTGCCTTTGAGGGTAAAGGGGTTGAGCTTGTCGTAGCTGCCGAGATCGTGGAGCACCAGTTGGCCGCCTTTCCGCGCCTGGTCGGAAGCATAGTCGAACTTGTGGAAACCCTGGGGATATTTTACCTTGCCGTCGATGCTGATCCCCTGGCCGCCAAGGACGGCAGCGGGCAGGGCAAGGACAAGGGCCAAGAGGGCGGGGAAGAGACTTTTCATTGGGAAAGGATGCTCAATGGTTTATTGCAATCGCCATAAGCCGCGATTGCAAGATTGTTTAAGGTGATTTCCTTATATCCCCCACTTTGCAAAAGGGGGGCGAGGGGGGATTTGCGGACAGGAACCGTGCGATCCCGGAGTTTTTAAATCCCCCTTTGTCAAAGGGGGAGGCAAAGCAACCGGTTGTGTCGATGCCCTTCTTGCGGGTTCATCCATGGTTTGCCTGGATGCACAAAACACCGATCATGACATTGGCCAGCATATTGGCCAGGATGGCAAGCACATTCATGTCGTGTTGGGTGAAATTGTCATCGCTTT
>DASWIU010000161.1:0-6314 GCA_036397515.1 Desulfurivibrionaceae bacterium
TGTCTATCTTGACCGGGAGGCCATGTATGATGAGCTGAAAGACGCGCAATCGGCCGGGGCCTGCATCCAGAACATGTTGCTGGCCGCCGAGGCCCTTGGCCTGGGGGCGGTCTGGCTCGGCCAGATTCTCAAAAACCGGGAGCAAGTCGGCCAAATCCTCGACCTGGCCGGGAATCTGGAGCTGATGGCGCTCATCGCCATCGGCCACCCGAGCCGAGACGATCAACAGTCACGGAGAAAACCATTGGCGGAATTCATCCTCAAAGAGTTATGATCATAATATCTTTCACCCCATTACCCAGGAGGCCCTCCATGACCACACCACGCAAACCGTTTCGCACCGTGTTCCTCTCCACCCTTCTTGCAATCACCAGCCTTGTCGCCCTCGGCGGCTGCGCCGAATTAGGCATGGGCGGCCCCGGCGACCCAGGGGCTTCCTCGGATCCCTTCGCCTCCTCCGCCGCTCCCGCAATGGATCCGCCCTATCGCGCCAACGAATTTCCCGACCTGTTGATTCCCAGCGAACTTTCCTGGGACCGGGAAAAAAGCATGATCGTCCGGACCGATTCCTTTGCCGGCGGGGTGCTGCATTACGCAGGCCGGGTCGATATCGCTTCGCTGGCCGATTTTTTCACCAACAACATGGGCAAAAGCGGCTGGAAGCTTGCGGGCTCCGCCAAGTACAGAAATATCCTCCTCGCCTTTATCAAACCGAACAAGACCTGCACCATTGTCCTGTACGAGGATAAACTGCTCATGCGGACCCTGGTATCCATCTATATCGCCGAGGACACCGCGGCAACCCGCTCGGGCGGGGGAAACCAGGCCAACCCCTTCGGCTCCGGGATGTAAGGCTCAGACGGCGCGACCCCATGTCTCTTCTGACCGATAAAAAAATCCTGCTCGGGATCACCGGCAGCATTGCCGCCTACAAGGTGGCGGACTGGGTTCGCGCCCTGCGCCGGGAAGGCTGCCAGGTGACCGTGGTCATGACCGAGTCCGCCTGCCGGTTCATCAGCCCCCTGACCATGGCGGCCCTTTCCGGCAATCCGGTGCATACCGGCATGTTCGCCGCCGAGGCGCCGGAAACCATCCCGCATATCAACCTGGCCCGGGAGCACGATCTGCTGGTCATTGCCCCGGCATCGGCCCAGACCATCGCCCGCCTGGCCCATGGCCTGGCCGACAATCTGCTCGCCACCGTCGCCCTGGCCTCTTCCGGACCGATCCTAGTCTGCCCGGCCATGAACAGCGTCATGTTCCGGCATCCGGCCACCCAGGCAAACCTTGCCACCATCAAATCTTACGGGTATGGGATTCTCGAACCCGACTGCGGCTTCATGGCCTGCGGCGAGGAAGGCCCCGGCCGGCTGACCGAATGGGAAAACGCCCGGCAGGCCATCCTCACCGTCTTTGCCCCCCAAAATCTTGCCGACGAACAGGTGCTGATCACCGCCGGCCCCACCAGGGAGTCTTTTGATCCGGTCCGGTTCCTGAGCAACCCCTCCACCGGCAAGATGGGCTATGCCCTGGCCGCCACGGCCAGACAACGGGGCGCAACGGTCACCCTGATCAGCGGCCCGACCGATCTGGCAGCCCCGCCGGGAGTCCGTTGCCTCCAAGTCACCTCCGCCGCCCAAATGCAGACGGAAGTCATGGCCTGTCTCCCTACGGCCACCATCGTCGTCAAAGCCGCGGCTGTTTCCGACTACCGGCCCGCCGAGACCCATCCCCACAAGGTGAAAAAAGGCCAGGCCGCCCTCTCCCTGGAGCTGGTCGCAAACCCGGACATCCTCAAGGAGCTGGGCGAACGCAGGCAACAATCGCCGAATTTCCCGCTGCTCGTCGGCTTTGCCGCGGAGAGCCGGGACCATCTTCAGGAAGGGGCGAGGAAACTTAAGGAAAAGAATCTTGACCTGATCGTGGTCAATGATATCGGGGGAGCGGAAACCGGCTTTGCCGCCGACACCAACCGGGTCACCATTCTTGACCGCAATGGCACCCAGGAGGATTTGCCGCTGCTGAGCAAGGAAGAAACCGCCCACCGCATCTGGGAGGCGGTGGGCAGAGTGATGACGGACAAGTAGTGATTTTATATCCCCCCGTACCAAAGGGGGAGGCGAAGAACAAGGGCGGCTTCTACAAAACCGGCGGCCCGACCACATCCCCCCGGCGCACCTCATGGACGCTCCGTTTCGTCACCACCGCCGCCGCAGTGTTGGGTGAAACCCGCAAGATCATGATTTCCCCGGAATTTCTCCCCTCGGTTTGATCCACTCCTGCCACCGACAACAGGTCGCCAATCGCAAGCCCCTGATCCGAGCCGATATTCAGATAGACAATATCATTGGGTCCGGCAAACTGCCGCATGAAATGAAACGCCACCACCGCGCCTTTGGCCGTGACAGCCCCGGCCTGGACCGGATACTCGGAAACCGTGGGCCGCGCCGGAATCTGCCCCAGGAGGTCATCGGTTCTTACCTCGGCATAGGCCCGCCGGATAACCGCCTGCTGCCTGGTCGCGTCCGAGGCAACAACCTCGACAATGGCAATGTCCGCCAGCAAATGGCCGGGACTTCTGCCAAAATAGCCCAGGGACTCGACCTTGCCCATGTCCCGGTAAACCCCGAACTGCCGGCCAACCCGCGCGCCAGGGGCAGAGATAAGAATGGTCTCGCCGAGAGCCGCGCCCTGCCAGCCCTGTTCGGTACGCAGCACCTGCCCCTCATTGGGAATCTCGTTGGTGACCATGCCGATCCCACGGTCATAATACCGGGCCGGATCGTCCGCCTGTCCCGCCCTCGCCTGAACACCGGCAAGGGGCAAATCTTTCCCCACGATGATGGGGAGCGGTTCGGAAGAGGAGGCCATTCCTGCGCGGGCAAGAGGGGAAGGCCCGGATTCCACCGGAGCCACCGGGATCACCGGAGCCACCGGGGCAACCTCTTGGGCCACAACCACTTCCCTGGCCGGAGCCCCTCCCATGCCTGGAATCATGATGACTTGACCCGGCATGATCCAATGCGGATTGGCGATCTCCGGATTCACCTTCCAAATCTTCGGCCAGAGCAGTGGATCATGGAGATACTCCCCGCTCAAATCCCACAGGGTGTCCCCTTTTTGCACCGCGTGACTGGCGGTATCTTCCGCCCAAATTTCCCTGGTGCCGAAAACTCCGCAGGCAGCGGCGATAATCACCGCGGTTGTAATAATTTTTTTCATTGGAATGCTCCTCTAAACAGGAAACGATAAAAACGGACGCCCCGGCATTAAACTCCGCGACCGGTACTATCATCTACGCAAGGTTTCCTAAAATTGTCAAGCCGATGCTGCATTTATCCCATATTTTAAGCCGATGACGATTGCCTCCGGTTGTGGCCCGGCGGGGTAAAAAAGCGCAAGCGCAGGGCGTTGGAGACCACGGAAACCGAACTCATGGCCATGGCCCCCCCGGCGATCATGGGATTTAAGGTCGGCCCGCCGAAGAGATGCAGCACCCCGGCGGCCACCGGAATGCCGATGATATTGTAGATAAAGGCCCAGAAGAGATTCTGCTTGATGTTGCGCATGGTGGCGCGGCTCAGGGAAAATGCGGCGAGCAGGCCGGAGAGATGGCCCTTCATCAGCACGATATCGCCGGACTCGATGGCCACGTCGATGCCCGTACCCATGGCAATGCCGACATCGGCCTTGGCCAAGGCCGGCGCGTCGTTGATGCCGTCGCCCACCATGGCGACCCGGAACCCCTCGGCCTGCAGGGCCGCCACCTTTTCCACCTTCTGGTCCGGCAACACCTGGGCAAAGACCTCGCTGATCCCGGCCTGGGCGGCGATGGCCCGGGCGGTGATCTCATTATCGCCGGTGAGCATGAAGATCTTGATGCCCATGCGCTCCAGGGCGCTGATGGTCGCGGGCACCTCGGCTTTAAGCCGGTCGGCAATGGCCAGCAGGGCGATGAGCTTGCCGTCCGCCGCACAGTAGAGCGCGGTTTTACCATCCCCGGCAAAGCCAAGGGCGATTTGCTCAACCACCAACCCCAGTCCCGTGACAGCCTGCTCCGCCATGAACTCCCGGTTGCCGAGCAGCACATTCTCACCCCGCACCATGGCCCGGATGCCCCGGCCCGGAACCGCCTCGAAATGCGAAGGCTCGGCCAGGGTCAGCCCCTTTTCCCTGGCCGCGTTGACAATGGCCTCGGCCAGGGGATGTTCCGAGCCGCTCTCGGCGCTGGCCACCAAGGACAAAATCCGGGGAACATCCACCCCCGGCGCCACGGCCTGAATGTCGGTCAATTCCGGGCGGCCATGGGTCAGGGTGCCGGTCTTGTCAAAGACGATGGCGTCGATCTTCCGCGCCATCTCCAGAGCCTCGCCGCTTTTCACCAGCACCCCCAACTGGGCGCCGCGGCCGGTGCCGACCATGATCGAGGTCGGGGTGGCCAGCCCCATGGCACAGGGGCAAGCAATGACCAGCACGGCGATGAATATCCGCAAGGCAAAGGAAAACTCGGCCTGGCCGATAAAATACCAGGCCAACCCGGCGAGAATGGCCAGGACCATGACGGTGGGCACGAAATAGAGGCTGATCCGATCCGCCAGATTGGCGATGGGCGCCTTGGAGCCCTGGGCCTCGCGGACCATGGTGATGATCCGGGCCAGCACCGTGTCCTGCCCCACCTTCTCGGCCCGCATCTGCAACAGGCCGTTCTTGTTCAGGGTGGCGCCCACCACCGGATCGCCGACCGCCTTGGAAACCGGCAGGGATTCGCCGGTGAGCATGGACTCATCCACGCTGGAGCGCCCCTTGATCACCGAGCCGTCCACCGGGATGCGCTCGCCCGGCTTGACCAGCAGGATATCGCCCGCCTCGATCTCGGCCACCGGGATCTTTTTCTGCCCCTCATCCCCGTCCACCACCAGGGTGGCTTCCTCCGGCGCCAGGGCCATGAGCTGGCGGATGGCGTCCGAGGTGCGCACCTTGGAGCGGGCCTCCAGGTACTTGCCCAGGGAAACCAGGGCGATGAGCACCCCGGCCGACTCAAAATAGAGGTCCATGACCCGGGCCATGACCTCGATGCCCAGGCCGATCTCGATCAGGTTCCAGGTGCTGTAGACAAAGGCGGCGCCGGTGCCGATGGCGATGAGCGAATCCATGTTCGGCGCCCCGCGCCAGAGAGCCGGGAAGCCGAGCAGATAAAAATTCCGGCCCGACCACATGATCGGCAGGACCAGAAGAAACTGAACCAAGGCAAAGGAAAACGGCGCGTGATGGGGGGCCAGAAACAAGGGCAGCGGCAACCCGGCCATCTCGCCCATGGAAAGCAACAGGAGCAAAACGGCAAAGGAGAAGGCGGGATAGAGGCGCTTTGCCATGGCGGCAAGGCGAAGGACAGCCTCCTCCTGCTGGCGTTCAAAATCAGAGCCGCTGGCTGGTCCGGCCGCCTGGGCCTTGAAACCCAGGCGTTCGATGGCCTCACGGATCTGCCGCTGGCCGGCGAGTTCGGGATCAAAAACCACCGTTGCCGATTCGGTGGCCAGATTCACCTGCATGGTCCGCACCCCAGGCATCCCCCCCACCACCTTTTCGATCCGGGCGGCGCAGGAGGCGCAGGTCATGCCGGTGATGGCCAGAGTCAGCCTTGTTTCCTTTTCCGGCAGCACCAGCTCAAAGCCAAGGGATTTGACGATTCCGGCGATATCCTCCAAGCCGAGCCTACCGGGCTCCCACTCCACCTCCAGGCTCTCGGCGGCAAGATTCACCACGGCCGCCCGAATACCCTCGGTGGAGGCAAGCACTTTTTCGATGCGGGAGGAACAGGAGGCACAGTGCATGCCCCGGATGGCGACCCGCTGCTTTTCGGTTAACGGCGTCATGTGTACATTGCTCCGGTATTGATTGTTTCTTTCTTTCACGGTAATTTGCATACAACCGTGACGAGCTCGCAACAACTGCCCTTCGACGGGCTCAGGGCGAACGGGGTTTTCTCAATATTGCTTCGGTGGTTAAATATGTAAACCGTCATTCCCGCGAAGGCGGGAATCCATAGGGATGGATGCCCGACGAAAGCATTCGGGCATGACGGATTTAATCGCCGGGGCAATATAACCGTTCATCCGTGCCGCAGATGCGTACCCCGGAGGGGCCCGGCGAAGTGGGCTCTTGCCCATGAGCCAGCCGATGACAAAGCAGATGCGGTGCTGCTGAACGGTTACAGATAATCGGCCGCCACCGCGGCCAGCTCGCTCCGCTCGCTTTTGAGCAGGGTGATGTGGCCGTGGATCTTCTGCTGTTTCAGACGCTCCACCGCGTAGCTC
>DASWIU010000162.1:0-5329 GCA_036397515.1 Desulfurivibrionaceae bacterium
CACCCATGCTTGCCATCAACCAACTTTCCATCCAGTTCAGCTCCAAACACCTGTTCAAGAACGTCTCGGTCCGCGTCCATCCCGGCGAAAAAATCGGCCTGGTCGGCGTCAACGGGGCAGGCAAATCCACCCTGCTCAAGATCATGGCGGGCGTCAAGCATGTGGATGACGGCGTTCTGGCCCGGTCCAAAAACATCAGCATCGGCTATCTGCCCCAGGAAATCGCCTCCTTTGCCCCAGGCCGCACCCTGTTTGAAGAGGCGAAAACCGCCTTTGCCGAAGCCCTGGCCCTGCAAAAAGAGCTTGATCAGGTCAACCAGGATCTGGGCCAGGTGCCGCCGGATGACCCCGGCTTCGCCGAGCTGCTCCACCGCCAGGGAGATCTCCAGCACCGGCTGGACCAATCCGATATCTTCACCATGGAGTCCCAGGTGGAAAGGATTCTTCTGGGGTTGGGCTTTACCCAGAGCGATTTCAGCAAGGACAGCATTTCCTTCAGTGGCGGCTGGCTCATGCGGCTGATGCTGGCCAAGATCCTCCTGGCCAAGCCGGACCTCCTGCTGCTGGACGAGCCCACCAACCATCTGGATATCGAGTCGCTCACCTGGCTTGAGGAATTCCTGAAAAATCACCGGGGCGCCATGGTGATGATCTCCCATGACCGCTCCTTTCTCGACAACCTCACCACCACCACCTGGGAGATCTCCCTGGGCGAGCTCACGGTTTACAAGGGCAATTACTCGAAATACCTGGTGGATAAGGCAAACCGGATGATCATCAAGCGGGCGGCCTATGAGAATCAGCAGGCCATGATCGAACAAACCATGAAATTCGTGGACCGGTTCCGCTCGAAAGCCACCAAGGCCACCCAGGTGCAGAGCCGCCTCAAGCAGCTGGACAAGATCGAGCTGATCGAGCTGGACGAAACGGAAAACACCATCGCCTTCCGTTTCCCCCCCTCCCCGGCTTCCGGCAGAACCGTGCTTGAAGTCGAAAAGATGAGCAAACAGTTCGGCGGGCAGCCGGTGTTCAGGGATCTCTCCTTTACCCTGCAGCGCGGCGAGAAGCTGGCCGTGCTCGGGGTCAACGGCGCGGGCAAATCCACCCTGGTCAAGATCCTGGCCGGGCTTATCACCCCGGACAGCGGCGCCATCCGTTTCGGCCACAACGTGACCATCTCCTACTTCGGCCAGCATCAGGCTCAGGAGCTTGACTCCCGCTACACGGTGCTGGAAACCCTGAGCCATGTGAGCAACGAGCTGAGCGTCACCCAGACCCGCTCCCTGCTGGGCGCCTTCCTGTTTCGCGGCGACGACGTGGACAAAAAGGTGGGGGTGCTCTCGGGCGGCGAAAAAAGCCGGGTGGCCCTGGCCAAGATGATCGCCACCCCGGCCAACCTCCTCATTCTGGACGAGCCCACCAACCATCTGGACATCCAGTCCCAGGAGGTGCTCCAGGAGGCGATGCGCCAGTACGACGGCTCCATCATCGTGGTTTCCCATAACCGTTATTTCGCCAACTCCTTTGTCGGCAAGGTGCTGGAGATCAAATCCGGCCACGGCACCATCTTTGACGGCAATATCGACTATTATCTCCACAAGACCCATGCCGAAGCAGCCTCCCCCCCGCCCAAGGCGGCGGCCGCGCCCAAACCCGGACAGGACAGCGCCATTCAAGAGAAACAGGCGAAAAAAGGCAAGGAATCCCGCAAACTGCAGGCGGAACTGCGCCAGCAGAAAACCCGGGAAATCGGGCCGCTCAAAAAGATCATCGACCGCGCGGAACAGGAGATCGAACAGCTCGAAGCCAGAAAGAGCCAGCTCGAACAGGCCATGGCCGACCCGGAGCTTTACCAGGATCAGGACCGCTTTGCCGAGCTGAGCAACGAATACACCGGACTGGGCAGAAAGTTGAAGAGGACCTACGCCGAGTGGGAAGAGACCCAGGCTAAGATGGAAGAAATCGAGTCCCGCTACGAAGGAGAAGGCGGAGATTAAATTTCCCCGCCGCAAATCAGCGCATCGTGCTTGACCGGCGGTGCATTTGCCGGTATCTTCAGCGCTTGTTTTCCAATGCCCCGCAGCGGGCGTACCCATCGTAAAAACGGATAGTTACCCATATTCCCCATTTTATCCATTTCCCCTTTTCCGGAGGCCCCCCATGAAAAAAATCTACCCGGTTACCCAATTTGCCTGCACCCTCGCCTGCGCCGCCCTCCTGGCCTGCGCCCCGGCTACCTTTGCCGAAGAACACGGCCACGATGGACCGGCCGTGCCGGCGAAGAGCGCGGAGGCCACGGTCAAAGCGGCAATCAGCGGCAACGACCAGTTCACCGGCCACAACGACAGCCATCATTTCGACGGTTTCCAGACCGGCCAAACCCCCAGCCTTACGATAATCGCCTGCTCCGACTCCCGGGTCCACACCCAGTTGTTCGGCATGGACCCGGACAACAACATCTTCGTGGTCCGCAACATCGGCAACCAGGTCAAGACCGCCGAGGGTTCGATTGATTACGGGGTGCGCCACCTGCCCACCAAGATTCTCCTGATTCTCGGCCACTCCAGCTGCGGCGCGATCAAGGCGGCCATGGGCGATTACTCGGGCGAGACCAAGGGCATCAAGGCCGAGCTGGACACCCTCAAACCGGTGATCGCCGCCGGGGACAACAGCGGCGAGGCAAACGGTCGCTGGAACAAGAACGTGGAGCGCAACGTGGACTATCAGGTCAAGGCCGCTCTGGAGCTGTATAAAGAAAAGGTCCAGGCCAACGAGCTCACCGTGGTTGGCGCGGTCTATGATTTTAACGACCTCTACGGCAAGGGCCGCGGCAGGCTGGTGATCACCAACATCAACGGCGAGACCACCCCCAACAAGATCATGCTCCATCCGGTGCTGAAAGAGTTGAACCGGGGCGAGATCGTTAACCATGTGGGCAGTCTGGCCCCGGCTCTCTAAGGCTATGGACCATTCCATCCGTCAGCAGATCGAGGCGCGCGAGGCCGCAAGCCTCGCGCCCTATGCCGCCCTAAGCCGGGAGACCAAAGGCCGGCTCCGGCCCGAAGAGGAATGCCCCATCCGGGGCGCCTACCAGCGGGACCGGGACCGGATCATCCACTGCAAGTCCTTTAGACGCCTCAAACACAAGACCCAGGTCTTCCTGGCCCCCACCGGCGACCATTACCGGACCCGGCTCACCCATGTGCTGGAGGTCAGCCAGATCGCCCGGACCATCTCGGTGGCCCTGCGGTTGAACGGCCATCTCACCGAGGCCATCGCCCTGGGCCACGACCTCGGCCACACCCCCTTTGGCCACGCCGGGGAAGCGGTGCTGGACGAGCTCTATCCCACAGGTTTCCGCCACTACGACCAGAGCCTGCGGGTGGTGAACATCCTGGAAAAAAAGGGCGAGGGGCTCAATCTCACCGTGGAGGTGCTGGACGGCATTGCCAAGCATTCCAAGGGGCGTCGCGAGATCCTGCCCCAGGATATCTCCGAGCTGCCCGCCACCATGGAAGGGAGAGTGGTGCGCATCGCCGACATCATCGCCTATGTGAACCATGATCTCGACGATGCGGTGCGGGCCGGGATTCTCAGCGAGTCGCAAATCCCCAGCCATCTCCAAAAGCTGTTCGGCTCGAGCCATTCCGGGCGGATCGGCAGCATGGTTTATGACCTGGTGGTCCAGACCCTGAAAAACGGAGGAGAAACCCTAGCCATGACCCCCGAGCTGCTGGAGGGCATCGGCGAACTGCGCTCCTTTCTCTATGAAAACGTCTACGAAACCAACCGGGTGCACGACGATTTCATCAAGGCCAAAAAGGTGCTGCGGGAGCTGTACGAGTATTTCATCAACAAGGACGACCACTGGGAAAGGGTCATCGATTACGACGAGACGACCCCGCGGGAACAGATGGTCTGCGACTTCATCGCCGGCATGACCGACCGCTATGCCCTGGATCTCTACACCAATATCTTTCTCCCCAAACCCTGGAGTGTAATGTAACCGATGAGCGAAAATGCTTCCCTCCCAAACGGCGACCATGAGCTGGCCAAGGCCTACGAATTCAAAGAGGTTGAAGCCAGGTGGTATCAAAAATGGCTTGAACAGAAAAACTTCCAGGCCACCATGGACGAGGGGAAGCCCTCTTTTTCCATCGTCATCCCGCCGCCCAACGTTACCGGCGTGCTCCATGTGGGCCATGCCCTGAACAACACCATGCAGGATGTCCTGGTCCGCTACAAGCGGATGTGCGGCTACAACACCCTCTGGGTCCCCGGCACCGACCACGCCGGCATCGCCACCCAAAACGTGGTGGAGCGCCAGCTTGCCACCGAGGGCAAGAGCCGCCACGACCTTGGCCGCGCCCAGTTCATCGAGCGGGTCTGGCAATGGCGCGAGGAAAAAGGCGGCACCATCATCAACCAGCTCAAGCATCTGGGCTGCTCCTGCGACTGGGACCGGGAACGCTTCACCATGGACGAAGGGTTGTCCAAGGCGGTGCGCACCGTTTTTGTCCGCCTTTACAAAGAAGGGCTGATCTACAAGGGCGACTACATCGTCAACTGGTGCCCCCGCTGCAAAACCGCGCTTTCCGACGACGAGGTCGAGCATGAGGACACGGCGGGCAAGCTCTACCACATCCGCTACCCCTATGCCGACGGCTCGGGCCATGTGGTGGTCGCCACCACCCGGCCCGAAACCATGCTGGGCGACACCGCCGTGGCCGTGCATCCCGACGATGCGCGCTACAGCCACCTGAAGACCATCGGCATCAAGCTGCCCCTCACCGACCGCATCATCCCGGTGGTTTTCGACCACCATGTGGAGCGGGAGTTCGGCACCGGGGCGCTCAAGGTCACCCCGTCCCACGACCGCAACGACTACGAGATCGGCTTGCGCCACAACCTGGAGCGCCTCAAGGTCATGGACGACTCCGGCTTCATGAACGAAGCGGCTGGTCCGTACGCGGGACTGGAGCGCTTTGCCTGCCGCAAGCAGATCGTCGCCGACTTGGAGGCCCAGGGATTCCTGGAAAAAATTGAGGATTACGCCCATGCGGTGGGCCAGTGCTACCGCTGCAAAACCGTGGTCGAGCCCACCACCTCGCTGCAGTGGTTCGTTTCCGTCAAGCCCCTTGCCGCCCAGGCCGTGGCCGCGGTGCGCGACGGGCGGATCGCCATCCATCCCAAGACCTGGTACAACACCTTCTACGCCTGGATGGACAACATCCGCGACTGGTGCATCTCCCGCCAGATCTGGTGGGGCCATCAGATCCCGGCCTGGACCTGCGACGACTGCTCCCATTTCATGGTTGAAGAGCACGCG
>DASWIU010000163.1:0-2909 GCA_036397515.1 Desulfurivibrionaceae bacterium
CGCGCCAGCCGGGAAGGCATCACCTTCCGGCAGAGGATGTACCTCAAGCATCTGGTGGAGGACCTTGGCTGGGATGCGACCCATTACGCCAACTTTTTAAAGAAATACTACAAGACCGCCGAGGTGGGGGTTCTTTCCAAAAAAGAGGCCAGCAAGGTCATCGAATCGCTGAAGCATATCCTGGCGGGACGATGAAGACGGGACAGGAAACGAACTATCCGGCCTGGAGCCGAAAAGTAAAAAAAAACCACGGAGCGTAACTGTCCAGCAGTGGTGCAGATGCCAGGAAGAGGTCGGCGAAGTGTGCTGGTACCTTGCAACTTTTTAATCGACATCAAATTAATTCCCTCCCCCCTTGGGGGGAGGGTTAGGGAGAGGGGGGCAGTTGGCATTATATCAGCAGGTTGCAGCTACCCCCACCCCCAACCCCTCCCGCAAGGGGAGGGGAGTTTTTTCAGAAATATTAAGAGTTACAAAGTGCTGGTGCACATGAGCCGGCCGAGGACAACGCAGATGCGGTGCCGCGAAACAGTTACAGGAAAACGATGACCGCATTCAAGGATGAATGGGACCTGGGCATGGCGCTCCAGGTTCTGCACAGCGAAACCGTGGACGGCAAGGTCTGGTCCGAGGCGGTGAAATGGCTGTTTCTTTTTGGCCCCCCACCGATCCGGGAGATGATCAGCCAGGCCTCCAGCATGGCGACCGGCGAGTTTTTCCCGGAGCTTGCCCCCATCGGCTACACCGATCAGGGAGAACCCCTGTACGACATCAAGAAACTTGCGGAGAGCCTGGGGATGAGCGAGGAGGAAGCCTTGGCCAAGATGGAGGAACTGGAGGCGGAGCACGAGATCCAGAGCCTGTACGACGCGCCGGAGGCGCGGAAAATCCAGTAAGTCGGGCTCAGAGCATGATCCCGCCCCGCCGCCTGTCCCTGGCAAGCATCCGGTCCAGGGAGAGCATGCCCCCGCCCCGCACCACAAGGGCCAGGGCGATGCCCAGTATCAGGATATGGTACTCATACCCCTCCCCCTGCTGCTGCCCGAGCCAGTTCATGAAAAACCCGTGCTGGAGGTGATTCATCTTCAGGCAGATGGCGATGGCCGTGCCGATGGCCAGGGCCCAGACCCTGGTAAACAGGCCGAGCATCAGTAGCAGCGACCCGCACACCTCCGAGACCATCAAGAGGATGATGGCCCAGAAGGGAAAGCCCAGGGCGGAAAAAGCCGTGACCGTTGCCCCATAGCCGGGCCCGCCGAACCAGCCGAAAACCTTTTGCGCGCCGTGGGGGAAGATCACCACCCCGAGAGCCAGGCGGATCAGGAGTTGAGCAGGGCTGTTATCTGTCGCTGCCAGGGTTTTCACCATCGGGAAACCTCTTCTAAAAACCAGTTGCAAAGGGAATATTCCAACTGCCTTGGGGAGAACATCCCCCGCTCACGATTCCAGGCAATGGCGCAATTTTTTAATATATCAATTCAAGAACGGAATTTCCAGTTGAAAAACAATTCCCCGTCTCGATGAACAAGGTTTTTCACACAATGGGCATGGCGTTTTATTTTTTTTTCAGGTAATAAATAACGATATGTCCAAAAGGACCAACAACGCAAGGGATGGCAGGAATCGCCAGCGCCATGCCGCCCCCTTTCCGGGTGGTGAAGATGGCCGCGTTTCCGCAAAAAGGAAAATATTCCCGGCCAGCCGGTTGCCGTATTCAAAATGATGCTACTGTAAAAATGAGGAGAGACTATTGAACGCCCAATTCCGTTATTCTTCCTTGCTCTTGACCATGCTTCTTTTTCTCGTAGCCGGTTGCGGCACAAAAGAGGTGCAAGATGCCCAGGAAAAAGCCCCCGCGGGGGCGGGAACCAAAATCACCGGGGCGGAATTGACCGAGCTGCTTTCCGGCAACACCATTTCCCTTTCTGAATACGGCGAGGTCGCCGTCATCGAGATGTACGCCAATGGCAAGATGTACGCGGTAAAAAGCAAGACTGAGAAAAACGAAGGGAAATGGTCAACGGAAGAGGACAAGCTCTGCCTGCAATTCAGACGCTGGGGCTTTGGCGAAGAGCTCTGCTACACGGTGTTTCGCAAGGGCGAAGAGTACAATCTGTACACGGACACCGGCCTGAAATCGAGTTACTTCACCATAACCAAGGGGGTGAAACGCGGGCAAACAGGCAAAAAACAACCCGCCAAACGGGCCAGCGCCACAACCTCTCCCGATGTGGTGATCGAGGAACCGGCCGCCGCGCCGCCGGTATCAACCCCCGCGATCCAGGAGACCAACCAGGCCGCCAACCCGCAGGCCGCCAGCCGGGATCTGGGCATGATCTACCGCGGCATGAGCCAGAACTGCCCGGGCTGTAACCTGCAGGGCGCCAACCTGGCCGAAGCCAGCCTGATGCGGGCCAACCTGGCCGGAGCCAATCTGAGCAACGCCAACATGGTCAAGGCCAACCTCAAATGGGCCAACCTCAAAGGCGCCAATCTGACGGCGGCGGACCTCTCCGGGGCCAACCTGGCCGGAGCCGACCTGGCCGGGGCCAACCTTGAGCGGGCCGATCTGACCGGGACCAATCTCGAACAGGCCAACCTCCGGGGGGCCACCATCACCGGCGCCATCGGTCTCGACCTGAAAAAGGCCATCCGCTAAAACAACGCAGGTTAACGCGATGTCCGGGAAGGCGGATTTCGTAACAGCATCTGAAAACCCGCCCGATATCTGTCGGAGCCGAGCCTGATCCAGGTTCGGCTCCGCCCCTTCACTTGGTCCGGCGGACCGCTCGGGTCATGGCCGGCCACTGCCGCGGGATCAAACAAAAATAGGGATAGAGCAGCCAGCGCATCCTGCCGAGGCGGGCGACCGTCAGATCCTTGCACCGGCAGCAATCGCAGGAGGCGGC
>DASWIU010000164.1:0-6051 GCA_036397515.1 Desulfurivibrionaceae bacterium
AGTGGAGTTCCTGGCCGGTGGTGGTCATGACCAATTGGCCATGCTTGACCCCTTTCACCCCGATGAGCTCGTCGGCGATTCGTTTCACCTCTCCCGCCGGCCCCCGCACCACCAGAACCTCCAGGCAGTTATGCGCGTCGAGATGCACATGGAGCGCCGAGATAACCCGGTCGTGGTGCGCGTGCTGGTGCTCGGTCAGCTTGTCGGAAAGATCCCGGACATGGTGGTTGTATACCAGGGTGACGGTGCCGACCATTTCCGCGGCCGCGTCCCCCCTATCCCATTTCTCCTCCACCAGGGCGGAACGGATCAGGTCGCGGATCGCCTCGGAGCGGTTCATGTAGCCCTTGGCCTCGATGTGCCGGTCATAGCTTTCCAGTAGTTTTTCATCGAGCGAGATCCCGAAACGGATGGTTTTTCCCATATGGCTTCTCCTTGTAAAAACGTAAAAGGTCAGTGCGGATGAACTCGTAACACCGCGAAATTTGCTTCAATCAGGTGCTTCGACAGGGCTCTCCTGAGCTTGGCGAAGGGCTCGGCACGAACGGAATATCAATGCATTAAGACAACATCCGTTCGCCCAGAGCCTGTCGAAGGGCCGCTGTTACGAGGCTGGCAAAGTTGAACAGACAAAACCCGTTGACACCTATTTCAAGATATTGTATTTTCCCCGTGTTACCAAAACAATTGTCGTGTTACTGAGTCGAGAGGAAAACACCATGCACATGGCAGACGCGTTGTTGTCGCCCGCGGTCGGCGGGACCATGTGGGGTGTTTCCGCTGGGGCCATCATATACTGTTCCCGGAAGCTGCGCCAGGAAATGGATACGGGCAAGGCGCCGCTCATGGGTGTTCTGGCCGCCTTTCTTTTTGCCGCGCAGATGATCAACTTCACCATCCCGGCCACCGGCTCCAGCGGCCATCTTGGTGGCGGGCTGCTCCTGGCGGTTTTGCTCGGGCCGGCTGCCGCCTTCATCGCCATGGCCTCGGTCCTTGTGGTGCAAGCGCTGTTTTTTGCCGATGGGGGGCTGCTGGCCCTGGGCTGCAATATCTTCAACCTCGGGTTTCTGCCGGCTTTTCTCGCCTATCCTTTCCTCTACAGGCCCCTGATCGGCAGCGCCCCGAGCAAGACCCGAATAACCGTGGTCGCCATGGTTGCCGCCATCATCGGCCTCCAACTGGGCGCCTTTGCCGTGGTGCTTGAGACCGTGGCCTCGGGGGTCTCCTCCCTGCCCTTTGCCGCCTTTGCCGGCCTCATGCAGCCGGTGCATCTGGCCATCGGGGTGGTTGAGGGGCTGGTGACCGGTGCGGTGGTTTCCTTTGTCTATCAAGCCCGCCCGGAAATCATCGAGAGCGTTCAGGAGACTCGCCCCCAAAGCAAGATTCCGTTGCGCCGCGTCCTGGCCGTTTTTCTCGCCGCGGCCCTGTTGAGCGGCGGGGTTGTTTCCTGGTTTGCCTCGAAAAACCCGGATGGCTTGGAGTGGGCCATTGCCAAGGTTACTGGTGGTAAAGAACTCGCCGCTTCGCAGGATGGGCTGCACGCCCGGCTCGTCGCGGTTCAGGAATCAACGGCGTTTCTCCCGGAGTATACGTTCAAAAAACCCGAGCAACAACCGGAAAACGGAAAAGGAGAGGAGGGCTCCCTGGGCACCAGCGTGGCCGGGATTGTCGGCGGCCTGCTGGCCCTGGCCATCGCCTTCTTGAGCGGCATTCTTTTAAGGAAAAAGGGCAGGGTGGCCTGAAGCAGCAGCGGAGTGTGGGGAGTTGGGGAACACGGGGAGGAGGCTGCACGCCTCTTTCCCTCTTTTTTTGGGGAGAGGCGGATGGCATCCATTGGTGGAGCAGTAAAGGATTTTAGGCAGCTTGACCTGATGGCCACCGGCGATACCGGGGTGCATCGGCTCGATGCCAGGGCCAAGGTCTTGGTGACCCTGGCCTTTATCCTGGCCGTGGTGTCCCTGGGCAAATACGAACTGGCCGCGCTGTTCCCGTTTTTTCTCTACCCGGCGGTGCTTATGGCCTTGGGGAATCTTCCGGTCCGCCATCTCGCCGGGAAGGTCGCGATGGTCCTGCCCTTTGCCCTGATGGTGGGGATGTTCAATCCTTTTTTTGACCAGACGGTGCTGGTCCGTCTCGGCCCCCTTGGCATCAGCGGCGGCTGGCTTTCCTTTGCCTCCATTCTGGTCCGGGCGGCGCTCACCGTCGGCGGCGCCCTCATCCTGGTGGCCGTAACCGGCTTTCCCGCGATCTGCCAGGCCCTTGACCAGTTGGGTCTGCCCCGGATCTTTACCGTGCAGCTGCTCTTCCTGTACCGCTATCTTTTTGTCCTGAGCGAAGAAGGCGGGCGGACGGCACGGGCCCGCGAACTCCGGGCGTTTGGCAACAAAGGCTTGGGGTTGCGGTCCTACGGCTCGTTGCTCAGCCATCTCCTGCTGCGCACCTGGCTGCGGGCGGAGCGGATTCATCTCGCCATGCTGGCCAGGGGCTTTACCGGGGAATTCCACCCGCGGCGGACCACCCGGTTCGGGGGCAGGGAGCTTCTTTTTCTGGCGGGCTGGTCGGGGTTGTTTCTTTTTTTTCGGTTGGTCAATGTTTCCCGGTTTCTGGGAATGATCGTTACAGGGGGGCGGGGATGAGCCATCATATTGTCGAGGTCAAGGATCTGCGCCATGTCTATCCCGACGGAACCGAGGCCCTGCGGGGCGTTTCGTTTCGGATCACCCATGGCGAATCGGTGGCGATCATCGGCGCCAACGGCGCGGGAAAATCCACCCTGCTCCTGCATCTGAACGGCTATCTGGCCACCAGCCAGGGGACTATCCGCATCGGCGATTTTCCCTTGAATAAAGCCACCCTGCCCGAGATCCGGCGCACGGTGGGCATGGTTTTTCAGGACCCGGACGACCAGCTGTTCATGCCCACGGTTTTCGACGATGTGGCCTTTGGCCCCTTGAATCTGGGGTTGGCCGGAGAGGAGGTGGAAGAGCGGGTGCGGGAGGCCTTGGCGCGGGTGGGGGCGGAGCATCTGCGCGACAAGCCCCCTTACCGGCTTTCCGGCGGGGAAAAAAAGCGGGTGGCCATCGCCACGGTGCTGGCCATGTCGCCGGATATCCTGGTCATGGATGAGCCGACCAGCGGCCTGGATCCCTTTGCCCGGCGGCAGCTCATGGCGCTGTTACAAGATTTTCAGCACACCAGGATCTTCACCAGCCACGATCTGGATATGGTGCTGGAGTTGTGCGAGCGGACCATCGTTTTGCACGAAGGAGAGGTCCGGGCCGATGGCCCGACCTATGACATTTTTCGCGACGAGGCGTTGCTTGCCGCCTGCCGGCTGGAAAAGCCTTTTGTCATGCAGGGCTGCCCCGTCTGCAATCGCTAACTGTCCAGCAGCACCACATCTGCTTTGTCATCGGCCTGCTCATGTGCAATAGCACACTTCGTGGACCTCTTCCGCGCATCTGCGGCACTGCTGAACAGTTACCGTGGCCGGCCTCCCCTCCCCTAGAGGTAAAGCCTTACGGGCAGCGCACCACCAGTACATTGCAGGGCGCATGGCCGATCACCCGCGCCGTGGTGCTGCCCATGAGCAGCCGCACGAGTCCGCTGCGGCCGTGGGTGCCGAGCACGATCAGGTCGGCCTTGCTTTTTTTGGCGATTTCCACCAGTGCTTCATGGGCGGAGGTTGTGACGACGATCTTTGTCTCGCAGACGAGCCCGGCCTTTTGCACCTTCGCCGCAGCCCGGTCCAGATCAAGGCGGGCTTTTTTTTCCATCAGCGCATTTGCCTCCGGCGCCATGGCCTGGAGTTCTACATCGATTTGCGGGGCAGTCACCACCAGAAGCTTTGCGCCGGACTCCTTTGCCAGGGCAATCGCCTCTTTCAGTGCACAATCGCTGAATTTCGTGCCATCATAACCCACCATGATTTTTTTATACATAGCACCCTCCCTCGTAGATGTTTACCAACCGGACCGGCCTTGGTGCTTTGCCGGGCTGACAAGGCCGATGTCTTCTTGTTATTATCGGTAATCGGCAGGGATTTTGTCAAAACAAAAAAGGGAAGGTCCGGGATCGGACGTAAACTAAGGCAGTTAGAAAAAAGCGGCATGATTGGAGGTGAAAAGCGGCGGGTCGCGGTGGAGAATCCGGGCAATATCCGGGTGGCGTTTGAATTCCTGATCGAGAAACCGCCGGATTTCCTTGCGTGACCACCCCTTGGGATGTTCGAAATCGGTGTACAGGGAGAGATCGCCCCCGTAAAACTCGCTACGGGTTACGAAGGGCGCTTCCGGGCTGCCGAGGGGCATGTTGAACACGGCCAGATTAAGAAAGGTGATGGCCGCATGATGGCGGACCACGAAATCCATGGTCCGCCGCGCTTCGGCCAGGGATTCCGAGGGGGTGCCGAACAGCAGGTAGATATAGGTGGCGATCCCGGCCTGGGCCAGGGTCTGCAGCACCTTTTCGATCAGGATCAGATCCTGGCCCTTGTTCATGGCCTCAAGCACGGATTGGTCGCCGGACTCCAGGCCCAGTTTCAGCATCCGGCAGCCGGAGCGGCGCAGGGCCCGGCAGAAATCCGCCTCGCCCAGCAGGGGGCTGATCCGGGCGAAACCGTACCAGTCGAGACCCGGCGGTTCGGCGGCCAGGGCCTGCATCAGGGCCGGGCTCACCGCGTTGTCGAGGAAATGGAGCAGGGCCGGCCGGATGGGCCGGATGGGCTCGATAGGCTGGGTGGCGGCCTTGAGGCTGGCGATATCCGCCAGCACCGTGGCCGGGGGAATCTGGAGATACGGGTTGCCTTCGGCTTTTTCCGGGCAGAACAGGCAGCGATTCCAGTAGCAGCCGGAAGAGGCGGCGTAGGGCAGGATCAGGCCGGGGGCCAGATAGTCGGTAAGCGGCAGGTCGGCATAGGAAGGGGTCTGGTGGCCCGGGGAAAAATCGCCGGCCAGCAGGCGGACCAGCGCTTCTTCGCCGGGCCCGGCAAGGCAATGGTCGATCAAGCCGGCAAAAGGATTATTCCAGGCGGGGTTGCGCAGCCAGGAGGTGATCAGTCCGCCCCCCAGCACGATGGGCAGCCCGGGATAGCGTTTTTTGAGAAAGCCGACCATGGCGAAGGTGGAGGGAGCCTGGCTCAGGTAGTTCAGGGAGATGCCGATGAGGGCGGGGCGGGTCTCTTCGATGAGGCCGGGAAGCCGGGCCGCGAAGTAGGGAAAGAAGATGTTTGCCTCTGGGGTCTCGGCCGCCCGAATCAGGTCACCGCTGCTCAAGGGCGAGAACCCCTGTTCCTGATAGTTGGCCAGGCTGAGGGAAAGGTGATGGCGTTTGCCGGTTTGCTCCAGCACCCGGTTGACATCCGCCACTGCCCGCCGGTAGCGGGAGGGGTTCTGGTACAGCGCCGGGGTGCGCAGGGCCGTCAGATTATCGGTGAGATTCCGGCCCGCGCGGAGGCTCCAGGTATCCGTGCCATGGCTTGGGGCGGCGAGCAGGAACAGCTGGCCTTCCAGGTTGGCGTCCAGCAGGGTGCAGGGCAGGCCATGGCCACGGAGGGTTCCAGCCAGACGGGCAATCCCGGCTGGAGGTTCGCAGGCCTTGGCGGCTGGGGGATGGATGAGGAGCATGGGAGTGAAGATACCCGAAGGCGGGCGGGAATGCCATGGGCAATGCAGCAAGCGGGAGTTCGAGGGAAGCTCTTCGTTCTTGCTGCAAAAAAGAAGTTCATTCGATGTATCCGGGGTTGCCAGGCGAAATCAGTTTGTTCATTTCTTTGCTTGCCCAAAGAAACGAACCAAAGAAAGGGCACCCTGTGTCTCTTGTCCCGCCGCGGGCGGGATTCCCGGAGTTTATGCCCCGCATGGGGTACTCCTCGATGCTGCCGGGGCTTTGCAAACTCGGCTTTCGCCTCAGACAGTGCAAATCCCCTTTTCGGCAGCCTCTCCGGTGCTCGGCTGCGTGCCAATGGGAATTTTCCCCATTTGTCCTGCCGCGCCTCGCAGACGAGGGCGGAAAAAGACGCGGGAACTGTTTGAGGGCGAAGCCCGAGTTTTT
>DASWIU010000165.1:0-3941 GCA_036397515.1 Desulfurivibrionaceae bacterium
ATGCAGGGCCGCCTCTCCCCCGGAGGCGAGCCAGACCGCCTGATGCCCCCTGGTATGGCCGCCGGTCCGCGCCAAGCGCACCCCCGGCATAATCTCCTCCTCGCCCTCGACCAGATGCAGGTTTTCCCCCACGACCAGACCTGCGAAATTTTCCGGCCAGTAGGCGTCGGCCGAGCGTTTGTTGGGTGCCAGCACATCCTCCCACTCCCGGCGCTGGATATAATGCGTCGCAGCAGGAAAGGTCAGCTCCAGCCCACCCGTTTCGCCCAGCATGGTAACCCCTCCGGCATGGTCGAAATCGCCGTGGGTGAGGATGACCTGGCTGATCGACTCGCGCGAAAGCCCAAGCCGGGCCAAGCCGGCCACGAGATCCCATTCGGCACGGACCCGGAAGATTCCCTTCTCCTTGGCCGTCAGCTTGTTGCCAAGGCCCGTATCGATGAGCACGTTGCCCTGGGGTGTTTGCACCAGCATGGGTGCGTTGGCCAAAAGCACACGGTTGTCCGGGGTGGAGGCGCATTTCTGCTCCCAAAGCACCTTCGGCACCACCCCGAACATGGAGCCGCCGTCCACCTCGAACTCCCCGCCTTGCAGCCAATGGATGGAAAAGTCGCCAAGCTTGAAACCCTGAGACATCTTTTTGCCCCCCTCATTTTTCATGCTACAATACCTTCATGAACACCCAAATCACAATCGGAATCAGCGCCTGTCTCTTCGGCCAAAATACCCGCTACGACGGCGGCCACCGGCACGAGCCCCTGCTCATCGAGGCCCTGGGGCAAGTCGCCGCCCTGGTGCCGCTCTGCCCGGAGGCGGAATGCGGCCTGGGCATCCCCCGCGAGCCCATGCAGCTGGAAGGAGATCCGGAAAACACGAGGCTGATGACCATCACCAGCCGCCACGACCTCACCGAACGGATGCGGGGTTGGTCCCTACAACGGCTGGCTGCGCTCACAGACGAGGGTATCGACGGCCTGATCCTCAAGGCCCGTTCGCCCTCCTGCGGCAAGCGAGTGGCGGTGCATGGAGGGGAGGAAGCCGAATACAGCCCTGGGATTTTTACCCGCCTGGTCATGGAACGCTTTCCCGATCTGCCCATTGCCGACGAAGAAGAGCTGCGCGACCCAGGCAGGCTGGCGGACTTTCTCGCCCGTCTGCCCGGGGGAGCAGCCCTATCCCACGGATCGGGGTAAGACCGGAAAAAGTTGCCCCTTTTCCCCCCTGTTTGGTGCTACCATAAGCGAGGAGGATCATGCTGATGGTGCAACCTGCCGAAACCCTGCCAGAAGCTGCGGTTCGCGAGCTCATCGCCAGACATGCCGGCCCGGAGCGGGTTCCCGCGCGCTTCAAGATCATTACCGATACCAGCGACTTCTTCAGTGTGGGATACAACGATGTGGTGGTTCTCGGCGGGGTTCCTTACTGGGTCCACCGCTGTGAAAAGGAAGGCCGCTTCGGCATCGACGACGAACCAAAATATTGGGTCCGCAGGGCCATCGAGCTGACCACCGGCGCCACCAAAATCCTCAAACTGGTCTTCCACGAGCAGTTTGAGACCACGGTGGGTGAGGTGAAAATCACTTGCTTTCGCAGCCCGAAAAAAGAGGCGCGGATTCTCGACCTGGTCGCGGGGCACAGGAATTTCATGCACGGCCATTGGGTTCTGGACGCAGCAGACAACAACGTGCGGATCCTGGAGTTCATCCACGGCCCGCGTTTTGACGATGTGGTGGCGGGCTACGGCACCGACCATCACGACTACTTTCACCGCTACTTTCCGCAGGTTCTGGATCAATACCTCGAATTGGTATTGGCCATCAAGTTCCTGCACGATCACGGCGAAAAGCATGGCGACATCCGGCGTGACCACATCCTCTGGGACGTAGACACCCAGACAAACCGCTGGATCGATTTCGACTACAACTACCAGCAGGGAGAAGCCCTGTTCGGCTTCGACATGCAGGGGCTGGGCAACATCCTCATCTTTGCGGCCGGCCGCGGCGATGTGCTGGTGCCTGATCTCTACCACAACCAGCGGGAAATCTTCGACACCCTCTGGGGCGAGGATCTGAGCATCGCCTACAAAAACCGGGTGGCCAACCTCCAGAAGGTCTATCCCTACATTCCGGACTCATTAAACCGGGCGCTGCTCCACTTTTCCGCTGGCGCGAACATCTTTTACGAAACCACCGACCAGCTGCTGGACGACCTGGCCCAGGCCCGGTCGGACATGGTTTCGCTTTCAGGGAGGCAGACATGAGCGAACACGACTTTGGCGATCTTGGCCGCAGGGACACGGAGCGCCACCTGCTGGCAGCGGTGGACGAATCCGAAAATTCCAAGCGGGCGGTGATGTTTCTGGCTGATTTTTTTAGTGATTCTCAAAACGTCTTTATCACCCTGCTCTCCATCATCTCCGAGCCTTCCGAGGATTTCTTTCCCACCGAGACGGAACGCCAGGCATGGTTGCAGGAAAAAGAAACCAAGATGCAAAAACAGCTGGCCGGGTACAAGGAAATCCTCCTTGGCGCCGGCTTTCCGGATGCCCGGATCGCAATCCGCCTCTCCATCCGGCCCGGCACCATATCCATCGGCGATGCCATTCTGGAGGAGCAGGAAAAGCTGCGCTGTTGCATAGTGGTGGTGGGGCGCCGGGGAATCTCCCATAGCGAGGAGTTTGTCTTTGGTTCCACCTCCAGCAAGATTCTGCATCATGCCAAACACTGCGCCGTAATGGTGGTGGAATAAGGAGAACCGGAAATGATCATCGGCGTACCCAAGGAGATCAAGGAAAAGGAGTTCCGGGTGGGGATCGTGCCCTCCGGGGTCAAAGCCCTGGTGCAGGCCGGGCATACGGTGCTGGTCGAGCAGGGGGCCGGTGAAGGCAGCGGCATAACGGATGCGCAGTACCGCGCGGCCGGAGCCGGGCTGGCAGCCTCCGCCGGAGAGGTCTGGGCACAGGCCGACCTGGTCATGAAGGTCAAGGAGCCGCTGGTGCCGGAATATCCCCTGCTGCGGCCGGGGTTGATCCTCTACACCTATCTCCATCTGGCCCCGCTCCCGGAGCTGACCCGGGTGCTGCTCGACGCCCAGGTGAGCGGAGTGGCCTACGAGACGGTGCAGCTCGACAACGGTTTTTTGCCGCTCCTGGCGCCGATGAGCCAGGTGGCGGGGCGCATGGCCATCCAGGTGGGGGCCCATTTTCTGGAAAAAGAGGCGGGCGGGCGCGGGGTGCTGTTGGCCGGGGTGCCCGGCGTGGCGCCGGGCCATGTGACCATTTTGGGGAGCGGCACCGTCGCGGTCAATGCGGCGCAGATGGCGGTGGGGCTTGGCGCGGAGGTTACCATGCTGGGCCGCAACCTGCCCAAGCTCGCGGAACTCGACGCCCTCTTCCGGGGCAGGGTGACGACCCTGGCCAGCAGCCGGCAGGCCATCGAGGAGGAGCTTACCAAAGCCGATCTGGTGGTGGGGGCGGTGCTGGTGCCGGGCGCCCGAGCGCCGAGATTGATTACCCGGGAGATGCTTTCCCTGATGCCCAAGGGCGCAGTGATTGTGGACGTGGCCATCGACCAGGGGGGCTGCGCCGAGACCTCCCGGCCAACTTTTCACTCCGACCCGGTCTACACGGTGGACTCCATCCTCCATTACTGCGTGGCCAACATGCCGGGCGCGGTGCCGCGCACCTCCACCTTTGCCCTGACCAACGCCACCCTGCCCTATGCCCTGGCCATGGCGAACAAGGGGTTTGCCGTGGCAGCCAAGGAAGATATTACGCTTTTCCGGGGGGTAACCACCCATCGGGGCGCACTCACCAACCGGCTGGTGGCCGAGGCGCAAGGCCGGGAGTGGAGCAAGATTTCTTTCTGATTGCGTAACGGTTCAGCAGCTGGGGTGCTGAACCGTTACGCAAATTCGATTTTAAAAAGACAGTCTTGTGGTAG
>DASWIU010000166.1:0-3510 GCA_036397515.1 Desulfurivibrionaceae bacterium
AGCGCACCCTTGCTGATGGGGCAGGTCACCAAGCCGGCCAATTGCCCCTGCCGGACAAGCCGCACCCCTTCCTCGATATACCCCCCCATGGCCCGGCCGGTTTCCGGGGTGGGCTTTCCCCAGACAAGGCCATCGCCGAGATCGGACAGGGAGAGAACATTGAGCGCCTGCGGCTCCACGGGCGCACCCGGCTGCCAGTCCACCACCCGGAGCGCAATTTTAAGCGCCTCACCGCAGCGGCGCAAGACCCCGGCATCGCCGATGACCACTACCCCCAAGGCAGCTTGCGCCCCGGCCGGGGCCAACAGGCGCAGGATGATCTCCGGCCCGATGCCCACCGGACAGCCCATGGTAATCCCCAGGGGGGGCAATCTTGCTTCATCTTCAGTCTGCACCGTCACACTCCATAGCTCAAGTCAAAAGCGTTTTTTACCAGCTCGATCACCGGCTCAGCCTCTCCGATGAAGCTGATCGCCACCACGTCAAAACGGGCCGAATGCCCTTCCCTGCCCGTCTCGGCCAGGTACGCCAGGGCAACCTTGGAAATCTGCCGACACTTGGCCGGGGTCACCGCCTCGAAGGGATGGCCGCACTGATGGCCGCGCCTGGTCTTGACCTCGACAAAGACCAGGGTTCCCTGCTCCTCGGCGATGATATCGATCTCCCCCAGCTTGGTCCGATAATTTCTGGTAATAAGCCGATAGCCCTGCCGGGAAAGATATTGGCAGGCAAGGGTCTCCCCCTGCTGCCCGACGGGGATGTTTCCCGGCTCTTTTATTTTTCCGAACAATCGCGCACCGGCTTGAAACTCTGACGATGGATGGAACAGGGGCCGATCTCCCGGATGATCCTCCGATGCTCGGCAGTGGGATAGCCCTTGTGCCGGGCAAAATTGTACTGGGGATATTCGAGATGGTACTGTTCCATGATCGCGTCCCGGGTCACCTTGGCGACGATGGAGGCGGCGGAGATGGAGGCACTGCGCGAGTCGCCTTTGACATAAGCTTTTTGCGCCACCGCCATCGGCACGGTGAATTTGCCGTCAACCAACAGAAAGTCAGGCAGGCAGGGCAATTTCTCCACCGCCTTTTTCATGGCCAGCAGGGAGGCTTGCAGGATATTGAGCCGGTCGATCTCCGCCGCGGAAACAATGCCCACCCCGATTTGCGCCTCAAGCGCAACGAGCCGTTGCGCCAACTCCCCACGGGCCTTGGCGCTCAATTTTTTTGAATCCTGGAATTGCTGATACTCGCAGTGCGGCGGGAGGATGACGCAGGCGGCAACCACCGGTCCGGCCAGCGGCCCCCGGCCTGCTTCGTCGGTGCCGGCCACAATGGCGTAGCCCTGGCTGAGCAGGGATCGTTCGATGGCAAAGGTGTCTCCGTCAGGAGAAGCCGGCCACAGTGTTATCGCCTTGGGCAAGACGCACCACCTTGTAGATATGCCGCTGCAACGAAATAATGCCGCCCTTTGGATGGCGCAAACGGCATCAAGAGCCGCAACGAACCGGTCAGGACAACAGAGTTATTTCGCAATGGCTCTTATTGCTCCTGCGGTTAAATATCGAAAGGATTATCGCGGCTGAAGCCGCTCCTACCGGTCGGAGTGTACGGTTGCTGTAGGAGCGGCTTCAGCCGCGATAACTATCATCCGCTTTGCACATTTAACCACTGGAGCAATAAGCCGAAAGGACCACGAAAAAACGGCCACGGTTTCCCGTGGCCAGGCAATGGCGGCAGTATGAAAGCGCACCGAAACAGGAAGCGGCACTCCGGCCGCTTCTGCTCCGGGCAATGGCCAAAGGCTAGTTAAGGCCTTTTTCCCTGATCCGCGCAGCCTTGCCGCGCAGATTGCGCAGGTAGTACAGACGGGAACGCCGAACACGACCCTCGCTCACCAGTTCGATCTTATCGACCCTGGGAGAACACAGGGGAAAGGTTTTTTCCACGCCAACCCCATGGGAGATCTTGCGGACGGTGACGCTGGCCCCCGCTGTTCCACGACGGCGACGGATAACAACCCCCTGAAAAAGCTGGGTCCTTTCCTTGTTGCCCTCGATGATCCGGATATGCACTTTCACGGTATCGCCGGCGCGAAAATCCGGCATGTCATGCCGCATATTCTCTTGTTCCATCTGCTCAATGATGTTCATAGTTTTTCCTCTTTCAACCCCTTATGGGAACGGATTCCAATGGGCCATCATACCTGCCCACACTGTTTTTTTCAATGTTTACCCAACACCCTGTCCAGAACAATGGCCGCAGCCGAGCGGACAGA
Source organism: Desulfurivibrionaceae bacterium (assembly GCA_036397515.1). Classification (GTDB taxonomy): domain Bacteria; phylum Desulfobacterota; class Desulfobulbia; order Desulfobulbales; family Desulfurivibrionaceae; genus Thiovibrio. Next base: position 2,278 of record DASWIU010000166.1, read on the forward strand.
GAGATGATTATATTCGCCAAACCCGCTAATGGGCGGCAGCAAGGCATCAACGTCGGCAAACACCTCCGGTGCCATGCCCCAACCGGTGCCAAACAAAATCAGATGCGGCTCGCCGGCAAAGATCCGTTGCCGCGCTTCCGCATAATCCAGCTGATTGCCATTCGGCTTGGCGCTGGTGGCCAGGACCGTCGGTCGTTGCTGCCATTTGGCCTCTACCAGTTCGTACAGCTCTGCCAGGTCATGGCAGAGCCGCACCAGGGCCAGGGCATCCTTGCGTTTCGGGTTATAGGTCGCCCCGTGGCCTGTCTGCCAGTGCGCCAGAATATCCCTGACCATCGCCTGCTGGTCCGCGAAAGGAGTGACGATGTACAAGGTGTCGATGCCAAAAGTCCTGCCTGCCCTGGCAATATCATGCAGGTCCAGATTGGTCACCGCCGAGCCGATGGTCTCCCCGTTCTTGTTACAGACCGGATAATGGACCAGGGCCAGATCGAGCCGCGGACCGTTTTGCTCCGGGCCTTGCCCACCTTCTTGAATCACTGCTCCGACTGACTCTTCCAACCGCTCTCCCGCAGTCTGGCAAGAAGTCCCTGCCGCTGTAAAATCTTCAATTCGCTGGGGCTAAAACGCAGCCCCGCTACAAGATCCGGTCGCTTGGCCAGAGTCCGTTCAACCGAGGCAATAAACCGCCATTCGGCCACGGCTCCGTGATCCCCGGAAAAAAGCACCTCCGGCGCCGGTACTCCCTCAAACAGCCTGGGCCGCGTATACTGCGGATACTTGAGCCCGCCCCGGCTGAAGGTGTCATAACCCGCCGAATCCGCACATCCCAGCACACCCGGCCTCAGCCTGGTGATGGAATCGATGAGGACCATGGCCGCCAATTCGCCGCCGGTGAGGATATAGTCGCCGATGGAAATTTCTTCGTCAACATACTGGGCGGTGAAGCGCTCATCCACCCCTTCATATCGCCCGCAAACCAACAGCAACCGCGCCTGCCCGGCCAGCTCTTCGGCAACCGCCTGGGTATAAGGCCGCCCCTGGGGGCTGAGGAGAATCACCCGCCCTGGCTGGGGAGCCATGCCTTGCACGGCCTGCACTGCCGCAGCCAGCGGCTCCGGCTTCATGACCATGCCTTCCCCGCCGCCAAAGGGGCGGTCATCGGTCATGGTGTGCTTATCAAGCGCATAATCGCGGATGTTGTGGCAGGCGATTGCTATCTGCCCCGCCTCC
>DASWIU010000167.1:0-5137 GCA_036397515.1 Desulfurivibrionaceae bacterium
CCAGTACGGCAAGACCGGCGACTGGCTCATGGCCGCCGAGCTGGTGGAGACCTCGCGCCTCTATGCCCGGACCGTGGCCGAGATCAACCCCGAGTGGATCGAGCCCCTGGCCGGGGAGCTCTGCCGTTCGTCGTACTCCGAACCCCATTGGGAAAAGGGGCGGGGCCAGGTGGTCGCCTTTGCCAAGATCAGCCTGTTCGGGCTGGTCATCGTGCCGAGGCGCAAGGTCAATTTCGGCCTGATCAAGCCGGAGGAGGCGCGGCGGATCTTTATCCAATCCGCCTTGATCGAGGGGGAGCTGAAGGGGGAGTATCCCTTCCTGGCCGCCAACACCGCCCTGGCGGCCCAGCTGCAGGACATGGAAGACCGGCTACGGCTGCGGACCATCATGGTGGATGACCAGGCCCTTTTTGACTTCTACGAGGAACGCCTTGCCCCGGAGGTGCGCGACCAGCGCAGCCTGAACCAGTGGCTGAAAAATCCCGCTGCCCGGGCGCTCCTTACCATGACCGCCGATGATATCCGGAGGCAAGTGCCAGAGGCCGCGGCCCTGGAGCAGTTCCCCCTCGCCCTGGCCGCGGGCGATTGTGAGCTGGCCCTGTCCTATCGGTTCGCCCCCGGCGAGGAGGACGACGGGGTGACGGCCCGGATCCCCCCCGGCCTGGCAACCCATCTGCGGCCGGAGCTTTTTGAATGGCTGGTGCCGGGGATGCTGGCCGAAAAGGTGGTTTTCCTGCTCAAGGGGCTGCCCAAGTCTCTGCGCCGGCAACTGGTGCCCATTCCCCAGACCGCGGCGGAGATTGTCCGGGATCTGCCCTTTGGCCACGGCTCCCTGTACCGGGCGCTGGAGCAGGTGATCGCTGATTCCTTCAAGCTGCGGATCAGTGGGCGGGACTGGCCCTTGGCCGAGCTGCCGCCCCATCTCCGGTTTCGTTTTTGTCTGCTGGACGGGCAGGGCGAGGTGGTCAGCGTGACCAGGGATTTCAGCGCGTTGAAAAACGAGTCGGCAGGGCAGGCCGAGGCCTTCAGCCCAGGGCAGATGGCCGAGTTGAAGGCGCGTTGGGAACAAAAGAATATCACCCCGGCCCAGTTCAGTGAGACGCCCGCCTCCCTGCCGGTGCCCGGCGCCAGTGGGGCCTTGCAGGGCTATGCCTATCCCGGCCTGTATTGGACGGAACAGGAGGGCGTGGAGCAGCGGCTTTTCCTGCGGGAAGAGGAGGCGCGGCAGAGCACCAGGCAGGCGCTGCTTCGCCTCTATGCCAATGAATTTGCCCAGCAGATCAAGGCGCTGCGCAAGGATCTGGCCATCCCCCGCGCCCATTGGGCCCTGTATGAGGGGCTTGCCACCCACGAGCAGATCAACGAAGACCTGTGGCATTTTGTTTGTTTTGAGGTGTTCGATCTCCGCGCCGGGTTGGTGCCCTCTGCCGGGCAGTTTACCACCAAGGTCGAGGAGGTGCGGGCCCAGGGTCTTTCTCTGCTCTGCCGGGAGATTTTTGCGGAGGTTGAGCGGGTATTGCAGGAACGGCGGGCAACCCTGGACGTCATTGCCAAATATGCCGCTCTGCCCGGGGCGGTGGGCGGGGCCGGGCGGAAAGAGCGGTTTGCCGAGTACCACCGGCAGGTGTCGCTGATTGTGCCGGCTGATTTCCTGCAATGGGTCGCCAGGCCGCGTCTGCCGGCGATGTGCCGGTATCTCAAGGCCCTGCGGATCCGGGTTGAGCGGGCCCAGGTTTCCCCGGCCAAGGACGCGCTCAAGGCGCGGCAGGCCGCCGTCCATGAGGAGCGCCATGCCCGGGCCGCCGGCGGGGAAAACCCGTCCGCAATCCTCACGGAACAGCTGCGGGAATATCGGGAGATGATCGAGGAGTTCAAGGTCTCGATCTTTGCCCAGGAGCTGGGTACTGCCTATCCCGTTTCGGAAAAGCGTCTGGATAAAAAATGGCGGGAAATCGAACCGCATCTGTATTGATTTCTCTCTATTGAGGCTCTTGCAAAATGACGAACAAACCCCAAAACCGTCATTCCCGCGCAGGCGGGAATCCATAACAGGCTGAAGTTACAACAATGGATTCCCGACAAAAGCGCTCGGGAATGACATCTGGTCATTTTGCAAGAACCTCTATTTTTCAGATTATTTTTTTTCTTGTAAAAAAGTCCCGATTTTTGATAGGCTATCTTGTTATTGAAATCGGCTCTTTTTCGGGTGGTGGTCGTTAGGGGGAAACCGGCGTGTTCTTGCCAAACTTGGATATTCAGGAATTGTTCAATGCCGTGCAGGCAGGGCTGCTGCTCTGCGGCCAAGACTACCGGTTTGCCTTGGCCAATGGGGTTGCCCTGGATTTTTTCAGCAGGGCCGGGCTGGAGATGGCCGATCAACCCTGCCACAAGGCGTTGTTCAACAGCGACGCGCGGTGCGAAGGCTGTCCGGCCGACGGCGAAGTTCAGCCGGGCAAGCGTCAGTCCCTGACCTTCAAGGGCCAGGGCGGAGACATCTTTCTCAAGGTTTTCTGCCAGAGTTGGCAGGGGCAGTATCTGCTCACCATCCACGAAGTAACCCAGGAAATCACCCTGCTCCGGCGCAGCGATCTTGACCGGAAAGAGTTGCAGGCCAAGAATATTCTCCTTGAGCGCCGCCGCCGTCTGAATCAGGAAGAGCAGGAATTTTTGACCCAGCTCATGGACAATCTCCCGGAAGCCCTTCTGGCGGTGGATGATGATTTTCTGGTGAAGCGGCAGAATATGGCGGTGTTGGATCTGTTTCCCAGTCAGAACGGGACCCATTGTTATGACCTGTTCGGCAGCAGCTCTCCATGTCCTGACTGCCCTGCCCGGCACGGTTTCAATGCGGCGAACGGGCAGAAGAAAAGCCATGAAACAGAAGGGCGGGTTTATACGGAGATATTTTCCGTCGCCCCCAATGGCAAAGGGGGGCTGCTCCAGTTTCGGGATATCACCCGGCAGGTCGATCTGATTGGTCAGATTCGCGCCCGGAGGGAAGAAATTGCCAGCAAAAACAAAGTGTTGTCTCTTCTGGTCGATTTCGGCATCTACCTGCAGAAGGAGACCGGGATCAAGGAGATTGCCGGATATTTTATCGACGCGATCTTGCCGGATCTCCATGCCGGGGCGGCGGGCCTCATAATCAACGACATCCGGGCGGGCAATATCTGGCTCTCCTACCAGAGCGGGATGTCGACCGCGGAGTGGAAGACCGTGACCAAGGCCTGCATGTCAAGGGATCAGCAGCAATTCAAGTCCGACAGGCTGCTGGCCGATACGGTTCTGCCTTGGCGGCAAAACACCCAGATTCCCCTGGTGGGGGCACAGGGCCAGCGGGTGGGGCTGGTGTTGCTGGAGGGCAGCCTCGATCAGGAAGAGCTGGGCATCCTCCGCCTGGTCACGGAACCGCTGGGCGCCTTTTTTCAGAACCAGCTTCTGCTGCGCCAGCTGGAGGAAAAGGCGAACAAGGATGCCTTGACCGGACTTTTCAACCGCGGCTATCTGACCCAGGCCCTGGAGGAAGAGCAGGAAAAATTTTACGGGTACGGGATCCATTATGCCGTGGTGCTGGGAGATATCAACCAGCTCAAGAAACTCAATGATCAATACGGGCATGAAATCGGCGACCGGTTGATTGTTGCCGTTGCCGAGGCCTTGCGAAACACTCTGCGCAATACCGATATCGCGGCGCGGACCGGCGGCGACGAATTCATTGTTCTGCTCACCAACAGCACGGACGAGGATGCGGAGCATTTTATCGAACGGCTGCAGAGCCTGGTATTTGCCGGCCTCCGCATTCCCCTGCCGGACGGTGCCGAGTTTCCGGTCACGGTCAGTCTGGGCAAGGCCGGCACGGACAAGCATCCTCCCGAGATCCTGACCAAAGAGGCGGATCGGCAGATGTATGCCGCAAAACGGCGGTTTTACTCCACAGCGCCGCGTTACCGCTGATCCGGCTTGCGGTGTTTTGCCGGGGGGTTGGCGGGGTTGGGGGGAGAGCGGTCATAGCGGTTGCTTTCCCGGTGCTCTTCTTGTAAAGTTTTCCGAGCTTACAAATGATTTTCAGATGTAACCTATTGAATTTTTATATTTTTTGGCAAGGAAGCAGCGAGCGGCATGACGAAGATCAACGACTCACTTTTTGAGAAAAACATCGCCTCCCTGGTGGAGATCACCGACGCGCTGTTGCGGGGAGATTACAAGGGCGATGTGCCCGAGATCGACGCCGAGGGCGTGCTTTCCTTGCTGGCCAAAAAGATCAACGCCATGCTGGTCACCATGAAGACCGTGCAGGTGCCCTTGGCCAATGCCGGCGAGCAGGCGCCCTTTGTCTTGAGCAGCGCCCAGGATGTGGTGCAGCTCATGGAGCAATCCACCGGCGCTGTTCTTGACACGTCCGACAGGATTGTCCTCCAGGTCGAGAGCCTTGAAAACATGCTGCGCCAGAGCGGCGGGGACAGCGACCAGGCCAGGGCGGTTATTGTCGAGATCAAAGCCGCCCTGTTCGATATCATCGCTTCCCAATCCTACCAGGATGTTGCCCGGCAGAAGATGGAGAAAATCGTCCTTGATCTCAACCAGATCCGTGACTGGCTCATCGAGGTCCTGGTGATTTTCAACATCAAGAAGGATGGTTCCCTGGAAAATCTGGAAAAAAAGAAGGAGCTGCTCCGCGGAGTCCATGCCCCCAGCGCTCCTTCTTCCCTCAAACAAGATCTGGTAGACGATCTCCTGTCCGAATTCGGTTTCTGAATCTATCCTGCCCAGCACTATCACTTTTTGGTATTGGGAGATGGAGCTGCTCCTGGGCGATCCGGGAGCGCTTGCGGACCTGATCCATATCCGTTTTGCTTTTTCACGTCTTGATCTTCCCGGAATTGTGCGCTAATTTCTTTAAGGGAACCCCCCGGCTTTGCCGGGGGACTCGTAAAGGTTTGACCTTTACTGCAATCGTGTTCCTGTGTTCCTGTGAATGTAATGCCTTTATTCCCCCCTTTGACAATGGGGGGTGAGGGGGGATTTGCAGTCAGGTTGACCTTCCCCCGGTTTAGTGGATAAGTTACACAACTTACCAACGTCCCCTTGGCTCTTTCCTTATTTTTTCTGTATTTCCAGAAAAACAGGGCAGGGAGAG
>DASWIU010000168.1:0-5085 GCA_036397515.1 Desulfurivibrionaceae bacterium
CTCAATTCCGGCAAGGTTCTGGCCCGGGCCGGGGAATACAACGGCCAGCTGAGCTACGGCGAGGATGTGATCTCCCGAATCATCGTCGCGGAAAAAAAGGAAGGTCTGGTCAAGATGCAGGAGCTGGTGGCGACCACCATCAACAGCATCCTCGACACCTTGCTGTCCACGGCCAAACCAGCGGGCAACGGGGAAAAAGGCAGCATCAGCCGCGAGGAGATCACCTCCATCACCCTGGCGGGCAATACCACCATGACCCATCTGCTCCTGGGTCTTGAGCCGGACAACATCCGCCGCGCCCCTTATGTGCCGGTCACCACCTTTTTGCCGCCCATCCGGGCCACCGATCTGGGCATCAAGCTGCCGCACTCCGCCGTGGCTCTGGTCTACCCCTCCATCTCCAGCTATGTGGGGGGCGATATTGTCGCCGGGGTCATGGGTTCGGGCATGTACCGCACCGAACTGCTCACCCTCTATATCGATATCGGCACCAACGCGGAAATTGTGGTGGGCAACCGGGAATGGCTGGTGTGCGCGGCCTGCTCCGCCGGTCCGGCCTTTGAGGGCGGCGGCATCACCCATGGCATGCGGGCGGCGCTGGGCGCCATCGAGGATTTCAGTATCAATCCCCAAACCCTTGAGCCGATGAACATCACCCTGGGCAACAAACCGCCGGTGGGGATCTGCGGCTCAGGGCTGCTGGCCATCATCGCCACCCTTTTTGAGCAGGGGGTGGTGGGCAGAAGCGGAAAATTCCGCCGGGATCTCGGCACGGACCGCATCCGGGAAGGACGCAGCGGCCATGAGTATGTCCTGGTCTGGCAGGAGGAAGCGGGCATCGACCACGATATCGTCATCAACGAGGTGGATATCGAAAACTTCATCCGCGCCAAGGCGGCGATCTATGCCGGGATCACCACCCTGGTGGAGCAGGTGGGGCTGGCCATCACCGATATCGAGCAGGTTATTTTGGCCGGCGCCTTTGGCAGCTATATCGACCTGGATTCGGCCATGACCGTGGGGCTGCTGCCGCAGGTGGATGCCGACCGGGTGCTTTATGTGGGAAACGGCTCGCTCATGGGCGCCTGGATGAGCGAGATGAGTAACCATATCCGGCGGGATGTGGTGGAGGTGGTGCGGAAGATGACCAGCTTCGAGCTTTCGGAGATGGCGTATTTTCAGGAGCAGTACATTGCCTCCCATTTCTTGCCCCACACGGACCTCGGCCTCTTTCCCCATGTGGCGGAGAGGCTTGCGGAGATACGCGGGGACTAGCCCCGCAAAGCCTTTTCGTTGCAGCCGTTGCCGCAAGCCGCCTTGCCGTAAAACAAGGAAGCCGCACCGCCTCGGGGAACCGGGTCCGGCAACATGGCCGTTGACGAAACCGGCCGCCTGTGGTTTATGGAAAAATAAACATGGGGCTGTAGCTCAGCTGGGAGAGCGACGCGTTCGCAATGCGTAGGCCAGGGGTTCGATCCCCCTCAGCTCCACCAAGACATTCCCCGGAGAACCCCGGTCGCCATAACAAAGCCCGCCACCATTCCTGGTTGCGGGCTTTGCCTTTACTGAGGCAGAGAAGACCGCCTCTTTTCCCCCGGCGGCAACCGCGCTCAACGACCCCGGCTGCCGCCGAGGTATTGCCGGAAGCGGTCGCCGTACTGCTGGTTGAAATCCGCCAGGGCCGCCTCATGCCACCACTGCCGGGAGGCCTTCTCGCTTTGCTGCAGGAAGGTGCGGCACGGCTCCGGAGGATTGAGGCTGCCGGGAAGAAGGTTGCCGCATTGGCCCACGATTTTAGCCGCCCGGATATCCTGCCACAGCGGCGCTCCCGGCAGGAAGCTGTACTGGAGACTGAACCGCCCCAAAGCCACCAGCTCCTCGTAGCTCAACCGGTATTGCTGCGCGGCATAGAGCCATTCGACCGTGTAATCGGTGTAGGAAACCCCTTCGTCGTCCGTGGAAAAGGCGGTCGGCAGACGGTTGGTCCGGAAATATTGCGGGAAGGGATGGTCGTCGCCGGTAATCCCCAGAATCTGGGCGTTGCTGCTCATTGGGATCTCCATCAGGACGTTCTGTTGCTTCATCAGCGCCACCACCTCAGCCTTGCCTTGGTCATCCAGGAATGCGAAGGATATTCCGTGGCCGATCCGCTTCGCCCCCGCGTTGATGGAGGCGGTAAGATGCTCTTTCAGCGCCGGGTTGCCAACGCCCACAAAGCAGGGGGTGATCTCGCCCGCATGCAGGGCGAGATTGACCTGCGGAAAACCTGCATGATAGAAGCTAAAGATCGCCATCTGGCTGGGGAAATCCTGCATGGAGGTGGGCAGATCCTCGCCGCTCACCAGATTCACACCCACCACCCGCTGGTCCACGCCGGCAAGCTGGAAAGAAAGCGCCGTCTGGGTGAACATCTTCGCCAGATCGGCGTTGCGGTTCACCTCCGAAAGAAACCGGGAAGAAACCGCGCAGGCCGGGTCGGCGCCGGCGGTGCCGCAGCCAAGAATCGCCTGCGCCCGGCTCACATAGCCGGTAAGATCCACCCTGGCCAGAGCCGCCGCTTGGGCAAGCCCCAGGGAAAGGAGATAATCGTTCATCTCTTGGTAGTAGCGAGGATTCATGTAATACGGGCCGTCGAGCGGGTACTTCTGCCGCAGCTTGTCGGCCAGGGAGGTAACCGCCGCGGACTGGAAGGACATCATCGTTTCCACATAATCGACATTGTCGGCATCGGCCTGCTGCAGGAGCTTGGCCAGCATGGTTCCCTGGCTGACCCCCGAGACCGCGCCGAATTTGCCGAAGGTGGCAAAGAAATGATCGTGGCCGGACTGGATATCCGGGTAGGGAAAGGCATGCATCGACATCGAGTCGATCAGGCTCTGCCGGTCTGCCGGGCCTGCCTGCGCCAGCGGCGGCTTGGCCGCGCTGCAAGGCGGAAGGGCGACGGCATACGCCTGGGGATCGTAGCAATCACCCGCCGCTATCCCCATGGCGAGATAGTCTTCGGGCATCACGGTGCCGGAGAGATGGTTGTGGATATCGCCCCCTTTCGGGAAGAGGGTCATCAGCTTGACCAATTCCGGCGGGGTAGAGTTGATGAGGCTGAAATAATCCCTTACCGCGATGTTGGCCTGGGTGCAGCCGTTCTCCGCCCGGTTGCGCCCCTCCCCCATGCCCGCGCAACCGGCGGAGACAACGCATCCCAGCATGAACAAGAGCAATAACCCGTTTCTCAGCCTGTTCCACGCCTTCATAACAAATTCCCCCTCTTGATTTTTTGTTGCGCCTACCGGCCCGAAGTCCTACCAGGCACTTTCATTGGTTAGGAGGTATTGTCTTTTGCTTCCGGTTGCAAGTCAAGCGAAAATGAAAACAGCCGACCCGACATCCTCCCAACTCACGCCTGACCGTAAAGAGCTTTTCCCTGTTGAGACCGCGCCGATATGTTGCTAGGATAAACATATGCCGGCAACAAGTATGGGTGCGGTCGGGTTTTCCCAACCCATCCGGAAGAGCCAACCCAAGACGATGAGGAGAACCGTTATGAGACTGATGCAGACCTTCTATTGGGATTGTCCTCAAGCCGAGGGAAAGGCGGGCGCGTGGTGGCAGCATGTGCAGACCAAGGTCTTCGCCCTGGCGGATATCGGCATCACCGGGCTGTGGCTGCCGCCCTCGGCAAAATCGAGCCACATCGACAGCATGGGCTACGCGCCCTACGACTATTACGACCACGGCGAGTTCGACCAGAAGGGCGGGGTCAAGACCTGGTTCGGTTCGACGGCCGAGCTGCGGGGGTTGATCCAGGCGGCGCACGATAAGGGGATGACGGTGCTTGCCGATGCGGTGCTGAACCACTGCGACCTCGGCGATGCCAAGGAGCTCAATCCCCTCACCGGCAAGGAGCTGAAGACGAAATACACCCCGAAATCCGGCAAATTCGCCCGCGACTGGAGCTATTTTCACCCCTGCGAATACTCCTCCGCCGACGCCGGCGCCTTTTACGGCGATCTGGAGGGCTACGACCTCCCGGATCTCTGCCACGACAATCCCTACACCTACCTGGGCGTCATGGAGTACATCCGCTATCTCAAGGGCCGACAGGAGGGGATCGGCTACGACGGCTTCCGCTACGATGCGGTCAAGTATTACGACTCCTGGATCGTGCAGAGCGTGCAGGAATGGCAGAAGTGCTTCGGGGTGGTCGAGTACTGGGACGGCAACAAGGAGGCGATCAAGAGGTATCTCGATTACGTCCGCTGGTCCTGCGCGGCCTTCGATTTTCCGCTCTTCTACGCCCTGCGCGAGATGTGCGACAATCCCGGCTACGACCTGCGCCGTCTCTGGGGCAGCGGGCTGATCTTCGACGCGCCCAACCACGCGGTCACCTTCTGCGACAACCACGACACGGACCGCAGCCAGCCCATCGTCACCGACAAGCTGCTCGCTTACGCCTTCATCCTCACCCACGAGGGCGTGCCCTGCATCTTCTGGAAGGATTATTACAACTACGGCCTGGCCCTGTCCGGCAGCGCCAACGGCATCGACCAGCTCTGCCGGGTGCACCGGGACTATGCCGGGGGCGGGACCTCGCTGCTCTATAGCGACGAAAGCCTCTACATCGCGCAACGCTCTGGGTATCAGGAGCAGAAGGGGTTGGTGGTGGTGATCAATACGGACCCGGAGAGGTGGCGCGGCGTCTGGGTGCAGACCCAGTGGCAGAACACCCCCCTCGCCTGCGCTGCCTGGTGGGGGCATGACCTGAACCGGCCTGCGGACAAGCGCGCCGACGGCGGCGGCTGGACCGAGGTCTATGCGCCGCCGCGGGGCTACGCGGTGTATGTGCCGACCTAGCCTTCCGGCCTGGTGGCGTACCTCTTTTGCAAACCCCGCGGGATGATCATTGCCTCATCCCGCGGGGTTTTCTTGTTCCAGCCTGCAGCCTACCAGCCTTTCTCCGCGTATCCTTCGATGCGGTGGAAGTTGAGGTAGCGGTAGACCTCGCCCGACTTGGGGGTCACCCGTTCGGCAAGAATCTTTTGGTATTCATCCACAGTGGGGATGCGTCCCAACACGGCGCAGATGGCG
>DASWIU010000169.1:0-3339 GCA_036397515.1 Desulfurivibrionaceae bacterium
CCGCCCTCCGGGCCGAGGTCGATGAGATGGTCCGCGGTTTTGATCACATCGAGATTGTGTTCGATGATCACCACGGTATTGCCGCTTTCCACCAGCCGGTTCAGCACATGGAGCAGATGCTGGATGTCGGCCGGATGGAGCCCGGTTGTCGGTTCATCCATGATGTACAGGGTTCTGCCGGTGCTTCTTTTACTGAGTTCCTTGGCCAGCTTTATCCGCTGGGCCTCGCCGCCGGACAGGGTCACGGAGGACTGGCCCAGGGCGAGATAGGACAGCCCCACCTCCAGCAAGGTTTGCAGCTTGCCCTTGATCTGGGGAACCTTGGCGAAAAAGGCCAGGGCCTCCTCCACGTTCATGGCCAGAATCTCGGCGATATTCTTGCCCCGGTAGACAATGTCCAGGGTGTCGGGGTTGTAGCGCTTGCCGCCGCAGGCCTCGCAGGTCACGTAGATGTCGGGCAGAAAATGCATGGCGATCTTGATCACCCCCTCGCCCTCGCAGGCCTCGCACCGGCCGCCCTTGAGGTTGAAACTGAAGCGGCCCGGCTGATAGCCTCGGGCCCGCGCCTCGGGCAACCGGGCCAGAAGCTCGCGCACCGGGGTGAGCAGGCCGGTGTAGGTGGCGGGATTGGAGCGGGGTGTCCGGCCGATGGGGCTCTGGTCGATGTCGATCACCTTGTCGATCTGCTCCAGCCCCTCAAGGACGCAGCCATGGCCGGCTTGTCCTGGTCCGTGGGCGAGATAGTGGACCGCGCCCTTAAACAGGGTCTCGATGACCAGCGAACTCTTGCCCGAGCCGGAAACCCCGGTAACGCAGGTCATCAGACCAAGGGGGATGCGGACATCGATCTTTTGCAGGTTGTTGGCCGTGGCCTGCCGGATGGTGAGCCAGGCTTTTTTCGAACCGGGCCGCCGCCGCTTTTTGGGGATCGGGATGGACAAGCGGCCGGAGAGATAACCGCCGGTGAGGGAGGTTTCATGGCGCAACAGCCCCGCCACCTCGCCGTTGTAGACCACCTCCCCCCCGTGCACTCCGGCGCCCGGCCCCATGTCCAGCACATGATCCGCCGCCCGGATGGTATCCTCGTCGTGCTCCACCACCAGCACGGTGTTGCCCAGATCCCGCAGCCGGGTCAGGGTGTTGATCAGCCGGGCATTGTCCCGCTGGTGCAGGCCGATGCTCGGCTCATCGAGAATATACAAAACTCCGGCCAGCCGCGAACCGATCTGGGAGGCAAGCCGAATCCGCTGGGCCTCGCCGCCGGAGAGGGTTGCCGCCTTGCGGGCCAGGGAGATGTAACCCAAGCCCACATCGTTCAGAAAGGTGAGCCGGTCAATAATCTCTTTCAGAATCCGCTCGGCAATGAACAGCTCCTGATCCGTCCAGGCAAGAGCCGGCAGAATTTCCAGGAGCCCCCCGATGCTCTGGCGGGTCAAGCCATGAATGTTCCACTCCCCGATCCGCACGGCCAATGCTTCGGGCCTCAGCCTCGCCCCGTGACAGGCCGGGCAGTCCTGCTCGTTCATGTACTGTTCCAGCTCTTCCCGTACCGAGCCGGAGCCGGTTTCCAGATACCGCCGGGCCAACTGCGGGAGGATCCCTCCAAAGGGCTTCCGGTGGGTATGCAGCCTGCGGAAACGCACATAGTCGAAGACCACATCCTCGAAGCCGCTCCCGTGCAGGATAACCTCCCTGGCCCGCTCGGGCAGTTCGGCAAACGGGATATCCAAGGAAAACCGGTACTGCCGGGCAAGTGCGGCCATGAGTTCCGGGGTATAGGTGGAGGGCGAGTTGGACTGCCAGGGGAGGATGGCCCCCTGGTTGAGGCTAAGATGCGGGTTGGGCACCACCAGCTCGGGATCGAAAAACTGCTTCACCCCCAGGCCGCCGCATTCCGGGCAGGCGCCCTTGGGGTTGTTGAAGGAAAAAAGCTGGGTGGTCAATTCCGGCAGGCTCTTGCCGCAGCGGACACAGGCGGCATGCTCGCTGTAGAGAATCTCCTTACCGGATTCCCCCAGCTGGACCAGCAAAAAGCCCTGGCCCAACTGCACCGTGGTGGCCACGGACTCGGACAACCGCCTGGCCACCGAGGGCTTGATCACCAGCCGGTCCACCACCGCCTGGATGGTGTGGCGCTTGTTCTTTTCCAGGACGATCTCCTCACCCAGATCGCGGATCTCCCCGTCGATCCGCGCCCGGACATACCCCTCGCGGCGGAGTTTCTGCAGCACCGCCTGGTGCTCCCCCTTTTTCCCGTCCAGCAACGGGGCCAGCAGGACGATCTTGGTTCCCTCCGCAAAGGCGAGCAAGCTCGCCACCATGTCCTGCACGGACTGGGGCCGAATCTCCTCGCCGCACTCCGGACAATAAGGCCTGCCCACTCTGGCAAAGAGCAAGCGGAGGTGATCGTAAATCTCGGTGATGGTCCCCACCGTGGAGCGGGGGTTCCGGCTGGTGGTCCGCTGTTCGATGGAGACCGCGGGGCTCAGCCCCTCCAGCGAATCCACCTCGGGCTTTTCCATCTGCCCCAGAAACTGCCGGGCATAGGTGGAAAGCGATTCCACATAGCGGCGCTGTCCCTCGGCATAGAGGGTGTCAAAGGCCAGGGAGGATTTGCCCGAGCCGCTCAGGCCGGTGAAAACCACCAGCCGGTTGCGGGGCAGATCCACGCTGATGTTTTTCAGATTGTGCATCCTCGCACCGCGGATGCTGATATATTTCGGTTCCATGGAACACCAATAAGCAGTTCACAACGAAATTGCTACTTTCTGAACACGGTAAGTCTCATTTGGGTCATCGTCAATCGCGACTGAAGTCGCTCCTACCCAACCCCTATCCCTTTCTCACCAGTCTGGCCGCGAAAAAGCCATCCAGCCCCTGTTCGGGGGTGGTTTTTAAAAAACCCATGCCATCGCACAAACTCCTGGCCGCTTCGGGCAGATACTCCTGGGCCTGGGTAATGGAAAACTCAGGATGCTCTTGGATAAATGCAGCAATCACCTCGTCATTCTCCTTTGGATCAATGCTGCAGGTCGCATAGACCAGCACTCCTCCTTTTTCGACAAGCCCTGAGGCGGCTGCCAACAACGCCAGCTGCTTCTCCTGATACCCCTGCAATGCCGCAAATGATCGCTGCCAGCGGATATCAGGCTGCCGCCGGATAACGCCCAGGCCGGAACAGGGCGCATCAACGAGAATGCCCGCAAAGGCCTCCTGGCGCTGTGCGGCAAAATCCTGGAGCGTGGTGCCGTGGATTTCCATCTCCGGCCCGCCAAGGCGGCGCAGATTCTCTTTAAGCAGGGCTTGGCGCTTCTGGCTCGGCTCCACCGCCACCACCCT
>DASWIU010000170.1:0-6812 GCA_036397515.1 Desulfurivibrionaceae bacterium
CAAAGCCTGCGGGCCATCGGCCAATGGCCCTGGCCGCGCGACACCGTGGCCGGGATGATCCACAACCTCGGCGCAGGCGGGGCACGAGTCATCGGCCTGGATATCGTCTTTGCCGAAGCGGACCGCACCTCGCCGAAGAACTTCGTTGACGAGTTGCAGCAGCTTCTGCCAATGCAGCTCCAGCCGGAAGCCATGGCGGAACTGAAAGCCAAGGAAAGCCTGGATCATGATCTCGCCCTGGGCAAGGCCCTGGCCGCGACCCCCTCGGTTTTGGGCTATGTCTTCCAGACCCAGGATGACGGACTGAAAAACCAGGCGGACATCCCCTTTCCCTCGGGTACCACCCGTCTTGCCCCGGACAACCTGCGCTACGAGGATATCTCCCTGCTCCGGGCCTACCGGGCCATCACCAACGTGGTGGCCGTGGCCCAGGGGCAGAGCGAAGGATTTTTCAATGTATTTCCCGATGCCGCGGGCACGGTGCGCAAGGTCCCGCTCTTCATGATGATGGACAACATCCCCTACCCGTCCCTGGCCCTGGAAATGCTGCGCATCGGCAGCGGGGCGCAGGAAACGACCATCCAGGTCTCCCGGCAGGGGCAAACCCATCCCAAGGACATCCTCGGAGTGGAAGTGGGGGCAGCCTTTATCCCCACCGATGAAAAAGGCCAGCTCACCATCAATTTCCGGGGGCCAAGCCACATCTATCCCTACCTTTCCGCAAAAGACATCCTGGCAGGCAAAGGTCTGGATCGGGTACGGGGCAAGTATGTCCTCATCGGCACCTCCGCCGCCGGGCTTCTTGATCTCAGGGCCACGCCATTTTCCAATATCTACCCAGGGGTTGAGGTCCACGCCACCATCATCGACAACATCCTGAGCCACGACCCATTTACCCACGATATCTTCACCGAGATCGGCATCACCTACGCCCTGCTTCTCGTCGGCGGTCTGGGCCTGAGCGCGCTGCTTGCCTATGCCACCCCTTTGGCCGGCGGCCTGGGCGGCCTGCTGCTCGTCTTGGCCACCCTGGCCGGCAACTATTTCTTCTTTTTCAGCCATAGCCAGCTTGTCGGCCTCTCCTATTCGCTGCTGACCATCCTGGCCGTTTTCCTGATGGTCACCCTGTTCAACTACTTTTTTGAAGGGAGGCAAAAACGCTTCATCAGCTCGGCCTTCGGCCACTACGTCTCCCCCCAGATCGTGCACCAGCTCATGGAGCACCCGGAAAGACTCTCCCTGCAAGGGGAACAGCAGAACCTGACCGTGCTCTTCAGCGACATCAAGGACTTCACCACCATCTCCGAAAAGATGACCTCGGAAGAGCTTGGCCGATTCATGAACGAGTATCTCACGGCCATGAGCCGGATCGTTTTGGAAAGCAAGGGGACAGTGGATAAGTTCATCGGCGATGCGGTCATGGCCATCTGGGGCGCACCCCTTGAGGATGATGACCACGCGGCCAACTGTGTCCGGGCGGCCTTTGCAATGATGAAAAAACTCCAAACACTTCGGGCGGATTGGCGGAAACGGGAGTTGCCCGAGGTGGATATCCGCATCGGCATCAACACCGGAATCATGAGCGTGGGCAACTTCGGCAGCGACCAGCGCTTCGACTACACGGTGATGGGCGACAACGTCAATCTTGCCTCCCGGCTGGAAGGCTCGAACAAAACCTACGGCACCAACATCACCATCTCGGAATACACCCGAGCCGCGCTGGGGGAGAGGTTTTACTGCCGCCCCCTCGATCTGGTCCGGGTCAAGGGCAAGGAACTGCCGGTGCGGATATACGAGCCCCTCTGCGAGGGCGAACCAGCACCGGAACTGAAAAAACAAACCGAGGCCTTTGCCGAGGCCCTGGGCCATTACGCCAAGCGGGAATTTCAGGAAGCGGCGGCAATCATCCTCGCCCTCAACCAGACAACCCGCTTAAGGATCTACGACCTCTACCTCGACCGGATCGCCCATTTCGCGGTCAATCCGCCGCCGGAGGATTGGGACGGCTCTTTTACCTTTACCACTAAATAGAGGACGGAATACTCGTAACAACCACCCTTCGACAAGCTCAGGGCGAACGGAGTTTTCTTATTGCTCCGGTGGTTAAATGTGCAAGCAGCTGGTAGTTATCGCGGCTGAAGCCGCTCCTGCAGCCGATACCCCCAACCCGGTAGGAGCGGCTTCAGCCGCGATAATCCTTTCGATATGTAATGCCGGAGCAATAACGTTCCGTTCGGGCAGGTGCTTCAACCAAGCTCAAGAAAGCCCTGGCGAGCACCTGTTTAAAGCAGAGCCAGGGTTGCTCAAGAGTCCATCGACAGATAACCGCGAGCTATCCCGCACCCAGCCAGAGGAGGACTTACCATGCCGGAATCCACCATCCATGACCTCATCATCATCGGCGGCGGCCCAGGCGGCTATACCGCCGGCCTTTATGCCCAGCGGGCCGCCTTGAAAACAATGCTCATCGAAAAAGGCATCCCCGGCGGCCAGCTCAACAATACCGACGAGGTGGAGAACTGGCCCGGCACCGAGAAGATCAGCGGCTCGGAGCTGGCCCTGAAATTTTCCCGGCATGCCGCCGCCTATGGCCTGGAGGTGCTGACCCGCGAGGTGGTTGGGGTTGAACCCGGACTTGACCACCACAGCGTCACCCTGGACAACGGCGAGACCCTTGCGACCCACGCGATTATCCTGGCCACCGGCGGCAGCCCCAAAAAACTGGGCATTCCGGGGGAGGACAAGTATTACGGTCGGGGGGTTTCCTACTGCGCCGTGTGCGACGGCTTTTTTTTCCGCGACAAGACCGTGGTGGTGGTGGGCGGCGGCGACAGCGCCCTGGAGGAATCCCTGTATCTGGCCAAGCTGGCCAAGCAGGTGTACATCGCCCATCGTCGGGACGCCTTCCGGGCCGGGATGATCCTCCAGAAAAGGGTGCTGAATGAAAAACGGATCACCGTGCTCTGGAACACGGTGCTGGCGGAGATCCAGGCGGATGCTCAAGGGGTGAACGGGGTGATCACCAAGAATACCCTGGATGGCGCCACCGCCACCCTTGCCACCGACGGGGTCTTCATCTTTATCGGTTTTGAACCGAACAATTCCCTGGTTCCGGCGGGAACCAAAATGAATGCCAACGGCTATGTGGTTGGCGATGAGAAATGCGAGACCAACATTGCCGGCATCTTTGCCGTTGGCGATCTCAAGGAGAAATACGCCAAGCAGATCGTCACCGCCGCGGCGGACGGCTGTACAGCGGCCCTGGCCGCGGCCCATTATGTGGAGGACAAGAAAAACGGGGAATAACCGGAAGGATATCCGCCGTCCGGATTTTGCCGATTCTATTTCAAAACGATAATGCGACTACGAAACGTAGGAGCGGCTTCAGCCGCGAAACCGCAAAACATCGCGGCTGAAGCCGCTCCTACCAGTACCGCCGTTTTGAAATTACAACCCCACCTGCCCTGCCTTCTTTTCGGGACCCCGCTTGAAAAAATACAGCAAGATCACTCCGGTCACAAAGCCGCCGACATGGGCCCACCAGGCCACCCCGCCCTCGACCGAACTGCCCACCGCAATCTGCTGGGCCGTCCCTTGCAGAAACTGGATGAGAAACCAGAAGCCGATAAAAAAGTAGGCCGGAATCTCCACCAGATAAAAGAGGATGAAAATCGGCACAAAAGTGAGAATCCGGGCGCGGGGGTAGAGGAGAAAATAGGCGCCAAGCACCCCGGAAATAGCGCCGCTCGCCCCGATCATCGGCGCCTGGGCTTGGGGATTGGCCCAGAACTGAACAAAGGCCGCGCCAACCCCGCAGAGAAGATAAAAGAGCAGATAGCGGCCATGCCCCATCCGGTCTTCCACGTTGCCGCCAAAAACCCACAACATCCACAGATTGGAAAAGATATGGATCAGGCCGCCGTGGAGAAACATGGCGCTGAACACCGGGAGATAACCGGCAAGGGAGATGGTATTGCCCGCCTGTTCGGCGGCGAAACGAACCGGCACAAAACCATGGGCAGTGATGAAGCTTTCCAGCTCCTGGCCAAGACTCAACTCATAGCCAAAACAGAGGATGTTGACGATGATGAGCCAGAGATTGACCACCGGGAAGTAACGGGAGGGGATATCACTTTTTAGGGGAAACATGCCTCGGCAATTCCCCTTCAGGCTTGGGCAACAGGGATGCTATCCGGATCGGGCAGCGGCAGGATGAAATAAAAATTATTCCCCTCCTCCGTGGGCTCGTAGCCTGACACGCCGCCATGGATCTCCACCACCTGCTTGACAAAAGCAAGGCCATGCCCGGTGCCGGGCACGGATTGGCTCCGTTGTCCACGGACGCCCTCGGCAAAAACGGTTTTCGCCTCGACCTCGGAAAGATGCTCGCCGGTGGTGAAGACATTGAACTTGACCGCACCCTTGCCGGGGCCGAAATAGTCGGCCAGCAGCTCGCGGCCATAGGCCACGGCTTTCCGGACCTCCCCGTGGCGATTCGTTATTGCGTCGGTGTACTTCACCGCATTGGAAAAAAGATTGGCATAAACCTGCGACAGCAACCCGACATCCACCCGCAAAAAAAGTTCTTCCCCCTCCATATCCCGGGGTTTTTCCACCGCAATCCCCCGGGCCTTGAATCTGCTCAGGAAATGGTCAAGCTGCGGCGAGACAATCTCCCGATCGATGGAACATTTCCGGGGGTGCAGCACGAAACGGCCTTGGGCAAAGTGATCCCGCCGGAAGAGGCTCTCCAGAAAGAGGCTGTAATTGGCATGGTGCTCCAGCAACTCCCGGTGATTCTCCAGCAGGCTCCGGTGCAGGCTGCTCACCTTGCTGATCACCAGCTCGCAGCTGCCGCTGGGCACCCCCTGAGCGGCCTTGAACCCGGCAATCATTTTTTCCAGCTCGTCGATATCCCCGATGCGGGCCTTGAGCTGGTTGAACAGATGCTTGAAATACATGTTGGGGGTGATGACATTGTGTTCGATGTCCATCACCAGGTTGTTGATGAACCGCAGATGTCTGATATTCTCGTACGAAATCATCCGGTTGTGCAGATTGTAGCCGATCCGGTTCGTGTACTTGCGCAGAAAAAAACGATCCGCCTGGGAAATTTTCTCCAGGGGATATACCTCAAAAACCCCCATGATCTGCAAATTGATCGGTTGCTTCTCCTCGTCCTGCATGTCTGGGGATGGCTTGCTATGAATCGGCACCAGCAGCGAGTGCTCGTTCTCGTAGCTCCTAAAGGCCAACCGCACATGGGCCGGGGCCGCAACCGGCTTCGCCGACAGTCCTTTTTTGCTGTCGCAGACCAGAAGCAACTTTTCCTTATCCTTGTCAAAAAGATAGAGCCGGCTGTGCAAGCCGAGAAACTCGGAAAGGGCGGCCACGCAAACCCGGTAGAAATCCTCGTTGGAGTCAAATTCCTGGGCAAGATCGAAAAAGACGCGCAACAGGTCGTTCTGGGCAGGGCTGAGATTATAGCTCGCGTAGCTGCGTTGCTTTTCCCTGATCCGCAACCTGATTTGCTGCAAATCCATGCATGAATGGGGTTCCTGGCTCATGATCTCCCTGACCGGCAAGAAATTATCGCCTCTTCGCTGGGTCCCGGCAGATATCCTCTCACCTGGTCTCCGGCAAAACTCTTCCAAATTGACTCCCCCTCCCTTGACGGGAGAGGGGATTTTTTTCCCATTCTTTCCTTATCGGACAATGCCGGGCCGGCCAGAGGAAAAACTAACTCCGGCCAACCAGCACGATTTCATCGGCCCCGCTTTTTTCGGCCAGGCGCACATGCACGTGTTCGTCGGTCTTGACCGGAATGTCCATGCCCACATAGTCGGGCTGAATCGGCAACTCCCGCCCGCCCCGGTCAACGAGGACGGCCAGCTGGATGCACTGCGGCCGGCCGATGTCCATCAGGGCGTCCATGGCGGCCCGGATGGTGCGGCCGGTGAAGATGACATCGTCCACCAGGACCACGACCATCTCCTCCATGGGAAAGGCGATGCTGGTTTTCTTGACGATGGGATTCTGGCTGGCCAGGCTCCAATCGTCGCGGTAAAGGGTGATGTCCAGGGTGCCGGTGGGCAGCACGATCTTCTCCCGGTCCTGGATCAGCTTCTGAATCCGGTCGGCGAGAAAAACCCCGCCGGTATGGATGCCGATGATGGCCAGATTGGCAACGCCGTGGTTGTTTTCCACGATCTGCAGGGCCATCCGGTGCAAGGACCGGTCTATATCCTCTGCCGACATGATCCGCTTTTCCATCTTGTTTCCTCCAGGGATTCAGAGAGTTTAGGCGCCGTTAAGAAATAACTATTACATTTTTATTTTTTCTTTACGGCACCTTATGCCGCTTACGATATAGCATGTTATAATTATTCAGTTACAACGGCTTACCGCCAGAAAGAATCGATGCCCCGCGCCACCACCGTGTTGACCGCCTCGGGATATGCCTCGCATTCCGCGGCAAAAACCCGGGCCGCGATATCCTCGGGCGTGTCGGCGGCGTCGATGGCCACGCATTGCTGGACCACGATCGGTCCCTCATCGTACACCTCGTTGGCAAAGTGAACCGTGCAGCCGGTGACCTTGACCCCCCGCGCCTTGACGGCCCGATGCACCCGCATGCCGTACATCCCCGCCCCGCAAAAAGAGGGGATCAGGGAGGGGTGGATATTGAGCACTGCCCGTTGCAGATGGGCCGGAGGCTGATAGAGCTTGAGATACCCGGCCAGCAGCACCAGCTCGATCCCATATTCCTGCAGGATGGCGTTGATGGCGCCATTGTCCTTGGCATGGAAGGC
>DASWIU010000171.1:0-3363 GCA_036397515.1 Desulfurivibrionaceae bacterium
AGCCCCATCATCATCGCCTTGGAGCCGTTGTTCACCGAGGGGCCGGTGTAATCCAGGGTGTCCTGGGAGACATTGGCAAAGACGAAAAGATCGGTCTGCCAGTTGATCCGCTCCAGCACATGGACCCACAGCCGTTTGAAGTCCGTCACCTCGACCTCGCCATCGGTGAGGATCAGGAATTTGGTCAGCGAAAGCTGGCCTTCGCCCAGGATGCGCAGGCCCGAGGCAAAGGCCTCGCGGGGGTAGCGGTTGGTGACCTTGGCCGCGGCCAGGCAGTGGAAGCCGGTCTCGCCGAAGGTCTTGAGCTGGCGCACCCCGTTCATCACCAGGGGGAAGAGCGGGGAGAGCAGATCCTGGAGATAGTCGCCGATGTAAAAATCCTCCTGCCTGGGGCGGCCCACCACCGTGGCCGGATAGATGGCGTCGCGGCGATGGTAGAGCCGCTCGACATGGAAGACCGGGTAGTCGTGGGTGAGCGAGTTGTAGCCGTAATGGTCGCCAAAGGGGCCTTCGGGCCGCCGCATGTGGGGCGGGACAAAGCCCTTGGCCGCGAATTCGGCGTGGGCGACTAGGGGGTGGCCTCCGGCCGGGTCGCGGGTCATGGGCAGCTTTTCGCCAAGGAGCAGGGAGGCCAACATCAGCTCCGGGATGTTTTCCGGCAGGGGGGCGATGGCGGCCAGCATCAGGGCCGGCGGCCCGCCGATGAACATGGTCATGGGCAGGGGTTCGTTGCGGCTCTCCGCGGCATGGTAGTGGTAGCCGCCGCCCTTGTGAATCTGCCAGTGGATGCCGGTGGTACGGTCATCAAAGCGCTGGATGCGGTACATGCCCAGGTTGTGGCCCCGGCCGTCCGGGTGCTCGGTGTAGACCAGGGGCAGGGTGACGAAAGCGCCGCCGTCCGTGGCCCAGGAGGTGAGCAGGGGCAGCTCGCCCAGCCGGGGTGGGGTCTGGCAGACCTCCAGGATGGGAGCCTTGTCAGCCGGAATCTTTTTCAACCCTACCTTGGTGGCCTGGCCCAGCAGGGAGCGCATCTCCCAGATCTTGCCAAGGCTTGGCGGCATCAGGGTCTCCGCCGCCCGGACCAGATCGGCCACGAACTGTTGGGGGCGCTTGCCAAAGGCCAGCTCAAGCCGGCGGGCCGTGCCGAAGAGGTTGGTGACCACCGGAAAACTGCTGCCCTTGACATTGGTGAACAGCAGGGCCGGGCCGCCCTGGGCGATGACCCGCCGATGGATCTCGGCAATCTCCAGATCCGGGTCAACCGGGGCGGAAACCTCGAGCAGGGAATCCTCCCGGCGCAGGATTTCGAGAAAGGCCCGGAGATCTCTGATAATATTCTGGCTCACCTTTGCGCTCTCCTTGATGATATGCTACTTTGTGAGTATAAATGATGGGTTCCACCCCTGCTCGCCGCCACGGAACAGGACTCGGAGTTGTTGCGTGCCTCAATCCTTGAGGAACAGGCGGTGATACTCTTTTTCGCTACAATGCTTATGCATCAGGCGGGAAAGAAAATCAAGGAGCGAGGTGATTTCCCCTTCTTCCAGCCGGGGGATGAGGGTCTGCAGGAAGGCCGGCTCGGCGAAGCGTTGCAGAAACGCGGCCAGGGAACGCTCGTCGGTTTCCCGGTTCAGGCCAAAGCAGAGGGCGTCCGCTTTCAGGGGAGTGGGGGGTGTTTTTTTGGTGTCCATGGCAGCTTCCGGTAATCTTTAGGTTGAAAAAATGATCGTTTTTAAAAGCAATGCTGGGAAAAAGGCAAGGCAGTGGATCACCCTGGAAAACGGGACCCAATCCACCGAGTCTTCGGAGTTGATCCGGATGGCCCTTGACCGGCTACGGGAAAAAAGAGAGCTCGTTTCCCTGGTGCACAAAGGCTATCAGTCTCCCAAGACGGTCATCGTCAACTACGACGACCGGATGCTGGAGATTGACAAGCCCATTGACTGGCCCGGAACCCAGGAGATTATCCATATCCTGTTCAAGGACGAAACCATGGTCTGGAACAAGGTGCGGGTTCAGGTGAGGCGCACCACCGAAAGCAGTATCTTTACCGAATTTCCCTCAACCCTGTTCCGTCTGCAACGCCGGACCAACTATCGGGTTGGCGTGCCCAACGGCAGCACGGTTATGTTCATGCATAAAAATGAAATGCGCCAGGGTTTCCAGGTCATTGATGTCAGCGCCAACGGTATTTTTGTTTGCACGGACCGGTTTGCCCCCTTAGAGCCGGGGGATGTTCTCCTGGATCTGTCCGTGTTTTTCCCTGGCGCGGGCACCGGGCTGAGCGCAGGCACCTATATGAACATCAGCAAGGCAAAGGTAATGCGGGCAACCCGGGGAGACAATAAAAAATATTGTTACGGCATCCTTTTTGACCTTACCAAGGGCGAAGAGGAAACGCTTCTCCAGTATGTGCGTCTGCGGGAGCGGGATCTGTTGCGCAAGGGGATGTTTTGATTTTTTTCTCCGGGCGATTTGGCAAGGATAGCTAGGCGATGCGCCACAAGACCTTGCGGGAGCGGGGCCCGTCAAACTCGCAGAAGAAGATTTTTTGCCAGGTGCCAAGCTGGAGGCGGCCGTTTTCAATAAAGACCGTTATCGAGCTGCCGACCAGCGAGGCCATGACATGGGCCGGTGAATTGCCCTCCAGATGCTGGTAGCGGATCAGCGGCACGATTTTTTGCAGGGCCGCAAGGATATCGCTTTGTACGTCCGGGTCTGCCCCCTCGTTGATGGTCAGCCCCGCAGTGGTATGCGGGTTGTACACATGGCAGACGCCATCAGTAATGCCGCTTGCGGTCACGGCCTTCTGCACCTGGCCGGTGATGTCTGAAAACTGCATGGTCTTTGAGGTGGAAACAACAAAGGTTCCTGCGGGCATGGAAGATCTCCTGGGCCGAAATGATGGGGGCACCGGACGAAGTCCTGGAAGTTCTGTAAGAAAACTGTACGGTTATGACTATAATAGATTGCGGAACGTGTCAAATTGATTATAGAGCGGGTTGGGTACAAATAGGGAAGGGGGCCTATGGTAGAGAACGTTTTCAAAAATCTTCGCTGGCTCGGCCATGACGCTTTTTTGCTGCGGGCAGGGGGTAAGAGTATCTATTTCGATCCCTTTCAGCTCGGCCCGGGGCTGCCGCCCGCGGATATCATCTGCATCTCCCATGCGCATTACGACCACTGTTCTCCCGCGGACGTGCTTGCCATCCAGCAGCCCTCCACCCTCATTGTCACCGAAATCCAGGCCGCGGCAAAACTTACGGGCAAGATCGTAACCCTTGCCCCAGGCGAGCACCGCGAGGTGGAGGGCGTCACCATCGAGGCGGTTCCTGCCTACAATACCAACAAACAATTCCATCC
>DASWIU010000172.1:0-5177 GCA_036397515.1 Desulfurivibrionaceae bacterium
GTCCATCTGCGCCGCGCCGGTGATCATGTTCTTGATGTAGTCCGCATGGCCCGGGCAGTCCACATGGGCGTAATGACGCTTGAGGGACTCGTATTCCACATGGGCGGTCGCAATGGTGATACCGCGCTCCTTTTCTTCCGGAGCCTTGTCGATCTGGTCAAAGGCAGTCGCCTTAGCCAAACCCTTGGTGGCCAATACCCGGGTAATGGCCGCGGTCAGGGTGGTCTTGCCATGGTCGATGTGGCCGATCGTCCCGATATTTACATGCGGTTTCTTGCGCTCAAATTTCTCTTTTGCCATGTCTTTTCCTCTTTCTTTGCTTGCGTCTCTCGACTTAAAGGCCTCGAATCCGCTTAATTATCTTTCCACTTATATGATCCGGCACCCTGTCGTATGCGGCAAATTGCATGGTGAAATTTGCCCGCCCCTGGGTGGCGGAACGTAAATCCGTTGAGTAGCCAAACATCTCAGCCAGAGGCACCTGCGCTTTCACCGCCTGCCTAGCGCCGTCCCGGCTGTCCATCCCGTGTATTTTTGCCCGTTTGGCAGTCAGATCGGAAATCACCTCGCCGAGATAGGACTCCGGCAAGATTATTTCCACATCCATAACCGGCTCCAACAAAACCGGGGTCGCCTCCGAAACCGCCTTGCGGAAAGCCATGGCAGCGGCCACCCCAAAAGCTTGTTCGGTGGAATCCTCATCTCGGTAGGAACCGTCAACCAAACTGACTTTCAGGTCAACAATCGGAAAGCCGATCAAGGTTCCGGCATCCAGGCTATCGTGTACCGCCTTTTCGATGGCCGGAACAATTGCCGGCGGGATAACATCCTCGGCAATACAACTTTCAAAGCGAAAACCTTCGCCGCGCTCAAGGGGCTCGACCTGCAACCAGACATGACCATACTGGCTCTTGCCAGCGGTGGTCGGATGCTCAAACTTCCCTTCCGCCTTGCCGAGAGCGGTTACGGTTTCCTTATAGGCAACCTGTGGCTTGCCTATATTGGCCCCGACCTTGAACTCCCGGATAAGCCGGTCAACAATAATTTCAAGGTGAAGCTCGCCCATCCCTGAAATAAGGGTTTGGCCCGAATCAGGATCGATGGACACCGTAAAGGAGGGATCTTCCAAGGCGATCTTCGCCAGACTGTCCCTCAACTTTTCTTCGTCCGCCTTCCCTTTGGGCTCAATGGCAACGCTGATAACCGGCTCGGGAAAATCCATGGTATCGAGAGTAAAGGTATCTCCCGACTCACAGAGTGAATCCCCGGTGATGGAAAAGCGTAAGCCAACCACTGCTCCAATATCACCGGCCTTCAGCTCGCCAACCTCTTCCCTTTTGTTGGCGTGCATCTTGACAATTCGGCCAATCTTTTCCTTTTTCTTCTTCCCCGGGTTGTACACTCTATCCCCGACTTTAATTACGCCGGAATAGACGCGCACATACGCAAGAATATCCACAAAAGGATCGGATGTCAGCTTGAAAACAAGGGCGGACAGATTCTCATCGTCGCTTGCCTTTCTCGTTTCCAACCCACCATCTGCGTTGACTCCCTGCACCGGAGGCGCATCAAGAGGCGAAGGCAGATAGGCGACCACTGCGTCCAGTAATGGCTGCACCCCTTTATTTTTAAAGGAGCTGCCACACAGGACTGGCACGACATCAAGGTTCAACGTTGCAGCCCTGATTGCCCGGTTGATCTCATCAACCGTTACAACTTGCTCATTCAGAAATTTTTCCATGACCCCATCATCGAAGTCGGCCAACTTCTCGATAAGGGCCATCCGTGCGGCCGTTGATTCTTTTTTGAATTCATCGGGGACAGGCTCGTACTCAACCTTGAATCCCTTTGTATCTTCATCAAAGCGCATCATCTTCTCTTCGACGAGATCAATGATGCCCCTAAATGTCTCTTCCTTTCCGACCGGAAGCTGAAGCGGCAAGGGATTTGCTCCCAACCTCTCCTTCAGCATCTCGACGCAACGCTGAAAATCCGCGCCGAGCCGGTCCATCTTGTTTATGTAGGCAATCCTGGGGATCTTGTAATGATCCGCCTGTCGCCAAACGGTTTCGGACTGGGGCTCAACCCCTCCCACCGCACAAAAAATCGCGATGGCGCCGTCCAAAACCCTGAGACACCGTTCCACCTCAACGGTGAAATCAACATGCCCCGGTGTATCTATGATATTGATGGTGTGGTCTTTCCACTCACAGGTTGTGGCAGCCGAGGTAATGGTTATGCCGCGCTCCTGCTCCTGCTCCATCCAGTCCATAACGGCATTGCCATCATGAACCTCGCCCATCCTATGCGAACGCCCGGTATAAAAGAGAATGCGTTCCGTTGTTGTTGTCTTGCCCGCATCGATATGGGCCATGATGCCTATATTGCGCAGGTACCGCAGCGAATCTTTCCCAGCCACTCTTTTACCCCTGGTCACTTATTTACAGGCGGCACAAGCCCAGCCCGTCCGACAAGGATTGGTGTTAATACCTCCTCCCCATCGTTTTGTCAACCAAGGAAAACCAAGAGCCCAAGAATTACCAGCGGTAATGGGCAAACGCCTTGTTGGCATCGGCCATGCGGTGCGTATCCTCGCGTTTCTTTACCGCGGCGCCACGGTTGTTATAGGCATCGGCAAGTTCGCCGGCCAGCTTGTCCGCCATGGTTTTCCCCGGTCTTTTCTGGGCGAAGTTAACCAACCAGCGAATAGCCAGGGCATTTCTCCGCTCCGGACGAACCTCGACCGGCACCTGATAGGTAGCACCACCAACCCGACGGGATTTCACCTCGAGACGGGGACGCACCTTCTCCATGGCTTTCTCAAACACCACGATAGGATCGGCCTCGGTGATCCGGCTCTCGACCAAGTCCATGGCGCCGTAAAAAATGCCGCGGGCGATGCTCTTCTTGCCACACTCCATCAAGGCGTTGACAAACTTCGAAACCAGCACACTATTGAAACGCGGATCCGGTTCAATCCCACGCCTTGCTACAAGTCTTTTTCTAGGCATCTCTAAAACTCCTTCTCAAGCAGTAGGCAAACCGCTTATTTCGGCCGCTTGGCTCCGTACTTGGAACGACCCTGCTTACGGTTAGCAACGCCAAGCGTGTCCAAGGTGCCGCGAATGATATGGTAGCGGACACCGGGAAGATCCTTCACCCTGCCACCGCGAATCAGGACAACAGAATGCTCCTGAAGATTATGGCCAATACCGGGGATGTAAGAGGTAACCTCGATCCCGTTGGTCAGCCGCACCCTGGCAACCTTTCTCAGGGCCGAGTTTGGCTTCTTGGGGGTAGTGGTATACACACGGACGCAAACACCACGCTTCTGCGGAGAACCTTTCAACGCAGGCGTATTGGTCTTGCTGATCTTAACTTTCCGTCCGTGCCGCACCAGCTGGTTAATGGTTGGCATTGAAATCGACTCCCCTATTACTGATATTAATTAGTAGCATCTCCCTCTGCCCGAAAGCACTGCGCGGCATAGGAAAACGGCATATTTACTCGAAGGGCGAATGCTTGTCAAGGCAAATATATATTAATTGTCCTTGCCCATCACGTACTCATCAAAGCCTGTGCCCGCAGGAACCAAACGGCCCATGATCACGTTCTCTTTCAGGCCCCGCAAGGTGTCGATCTTCCCGGCCATGGCCGCGTTGGTCAAGACCTTGGTGGTCTCCTGGAAGGAGGCCGCGGAGATGAAGCTGTCCGTGCTGAGGGAGGCTTTGGTCACCCCAAGGAGCAACGGTTCGGCAGTGGCCGGGCGGCCATCTTCCTGGAGAAGTTTCTCGTTCTCCTCCTTAAAACGCCACCACTCGACATGCTCGCCCAGCATAAAGGTGGAATCGCCCACCCCGGTAATCTGGACCCGGCGCAACATCTGGCGGACGATTACCTCAATGTGCTTGTCGTTGATCTTTACCCCCTGTAGCCGGTATACCTCCTGGATTTCATTGACCAGGAACTTGGCCAGCTCCTTGACCCCCATGACCCGGAGAATGTCGTTCGGATCAGGGGAGCCGTCCATCAACGCCTCACCGGCCTTGACATAGTCGCCCTCATGGACGCTGACGTGCTTGCCCTTGGGGATAAGATATTCCTTGGCTTCCCCCACTTCCGGGGTAATCACCACCCGTTTCTTGCCCTTGAGATCCTTGCCAAGGCTTACCTGGCCGTCAATCTCGGTAATGACCGCGTACTCCTTGGGTTTGCGAACCTCAAAGAGTTCGGCAATTCTGGGGAGACCGCCGGTAATATCCTTTGTTTTCGTGGTTTCCCGCGGAATCTTGCCCAGCACGGTGCCTGGTTCAATGACGGTATCTTCCGCCACCGCGATCAAGGCGCCAACCGGCAGGGAGTACCGAGCCGGAGAGCCGGTTTTCGGCAGTTTTGCCGTCTTGCCGGTCTCATCCTTCAGGGTGATCCGCGGGTTATGCTGCCCCGAGCGGGAAGGCACGATGACATGGCTTGATTTCCCGGTAACCGGGTCAACCCGCTCCTGCATGGTGACACCCTCCAGGATGTCTCCGAATTTAACCACACCGCCGATCTCGCTGACGATGGGAATGGTGTACGGATCCCAATTGGCGATCAGGGTGTCGGGCTCGATTTCCGACCCCTCCTTGACAAAGATCTGGGCGCCATAGTTGATCTGATAGCGTTCCCGTTCACGGCCCTGGGAACCGACGATGACCACGGCCGCATTCCGGTTCATGACAATCATGGTCCCGGCAATATTCTGAACATAGTGCATGTTATGGAACTGCACGGTCCCGCCGTGCTGGCAACGGACCTCGGCCTGTTCCACGCTCCGGCTTGCCGTCCCGCCGATATGGAAGGTCCGCATGGTGAGCTGGGTACCGGGCTCGCCGATGGACTGGGCCGCGATAATGCCGACCGCCTCGCCCATGTTAACCATGTGCCCGCGGCCAAGATCCCGGCCGTAACAGGAGCTGCAGACCCCACGCCGAGCCTGGCAGGTGAGCACGGAACGGATCATCACCCGGTCAACGCCGGCCTGCTCGATAAGATTGACCTTTTCTTCGGTGATTTCCTCGTTGGCCTCGACCAGGGTCTCGCCGTTGAAGGGATCGACCACATCTTCCAGGGCGACCCGCCCCAAAATTCGATCGCCCACCCGCTGGATCACCTCGCCGCCTTCAAGCAGCGCTTCC
>DASWIU010000173.1:0-5644 GCA_036397515.1 Desulfurivibrionaceae bacterium
AAAAGGTCAAGGCCTACATCGCCCTGCTGCCTGCTTCCCGGCTCCAGGCCCAGTAGCAGGGTTGCCGGCGGCGAAAGGGTCAATAAAGCTTATTGCTCCAGTGGTTAAAGATGTAAACCGTCATTCCCGCGAAGGCGGGAATCCATGGGATGGATGCCCGACTAAAGCATTCGGGCATGACGTATTTAATCGCCGGGGTAATAGATTAGTTCGTAACGGGTCCTAAATCTTTTTCTTTGCGGGCAGTTATGGTAGAACGAACAGGTTCCGTCCCGCCGGGCGGGTCGAAAAATGTGCGAGACCCTCAGCATTGTTGAAATCGCAACAAGCCGCGATTACAACGGTTATTGCTTGGTCCTCTTTGCGTTTATGTTACGGACATGTGGATTGTTTCCCTTTTTACGAGGTCGTCATGATTGTTGAAATCGCAAAAAAACGCGATTACAACAGTTATTACGCTGTGACCAGTTGATTTTGTTTGCGGACCTTTGCTCTCTTTCCTTTTTTTGTGAGACTGTTCATGATTCGTGATGCCAGGATGGATGATGTGAAGGTGATGTATGCCCTGTTGCAGCATTGTGCCGACAAGGGGTTGCTCCTCGGCCGTTCCTTGAGTTCCCTCTATGACCAGCTACGGGATTTTAAAGTCTTTGTCAAGGACGGGGCGGATGATGCCCAGGCCGGGCAAGTTCTTGGAATCTGCGCCCTGCATGTCTGCTGGGAAAACCTGGCGGAGATCCGTTCCCTGGCCGTGGTGGAAGAAGCCCAGCGTCAGGGGATCGGCCGGCAGCTGGTCGAGGCTTGTCTGGCCGAGGCAGACCGTTTCGGCATTACCAAGGTCTTTACCCTGACCTATCAGCCCGCTTTTTTTCAGCGGCTTAAGTTCAGGCCCATCGATAAGAACGAACTCCCCCACAAGGTGTGGAGCGATTGTATTCAATGTCCGAAATTCCCGGATTGCAACGAAGAGGCCTTGGTCTGGGAAAAAAGCGCCGTGGCGAGACAATAATATCGGCATCGGGATCTAGCCGAAACGGCATCAAGAGCCGGAACGAATTGGCGAAGAAACACAGGGTGTTTCGTTCCGGTTTCTCAAGCAAAGATGATCGCGCCGGGGTGTGCCTTGCGGCATGCCGGCGGCGTTGACCTCCGGGAGTGGAAATATGGTCGGTTCTGTTTTGAAAAAGATGTTCGGCAGCAAGAACGAACGGGTTCTCAAATCCATCCAACCGCTGGTGGCGGCGATCAACCAGTTGGAGCCCGAGATTCAGAAGCTTGATGACGCTTCGCTGGTGGCGAAGACCGGGATCTTTAAGGCGCGCCTCGCTGCCGGGGCAACCCTGGACAGTCTGTTGCCCGAGGCCTTTGCCGTCTGTCGGGAGGCAAGCCGGCGGGTTCTGGAAATGCGCCATTTCGACGTGCAGCTCATCGGCGGCATCATCCTCCATCAGGGCAAGATCGCCGAGATGAAAACCGGTGAGGGAAAAACCCTGGCCGCCACCCTGGCCGTCTATCTCAACGCCCTTACCGGCCGCGGCGTGCACGTGGTCACGGTCAACGATTACCTGGCCCGGCGCGATGCCGAATGGATGGGCAAGCTCTACCTCTTTCTCGGCCTTTCCGTCGGCTCCATCCTGCATGAGATGGATGACGCGGCCCGGAGGGAGGCCTACGCCGCCGACATTACCTACGGAACCAACAACGAGTTCGGCTTTGATTATCTGCGCGACAACATGAAATTCGACCTGACCGAGTTCTGTCAGCGCGAGTTCCACTACGCCATTGTCGATGAGGTTGACTCCATCCTGATCGACGAGGCCCGGACCCCGCTGATCATCTCCGGCCCGGCCGAGATGTCCACCGAACTCTACGAGAAGGCGGACCGGATTATTCCCAAGTTCAAGGCCGATGAGCATTACACCGTGGATGAAAAGGCCCGGTCTGCCTCGTTCACCGAGGAGGGGGTGGCTCTGGGCGAGAAGCTGCTCGGGGTGGACAATCTGTACGATCCTCGGAATATCGAGTGGCTGCATCACCTGAATCAGGCCTTGAAGGCCAATGTGCTCTTCAAGCGGGATGTTGATTATCTGGTGCGCAACGGTCAGGTGGTGATCGTGGACGAGTTCACGGGGCGGGCCATGGAGGGCCGCCGTTTCAGCGATGGCCTCCATCAGGCCCTGGAGGCCAAGGAGCGGGTCAAGGTGGAGCGGGAGAATCAGACCCTGGCCTCCATCACCTTTCAGAATTATTTCCGGATGTATGAAAAACTCGCCGGCATGACCGGCACCGCGGACACCGAGGCGGCGGAGTTCAAGAAGATCTACAACCTCGACGTGGTGGTCATTCCCACCCACAACAACATGATCCGCAGGGATTATGCCGATGTGATCTATAAAAACGCCAAGGCCAAGGATCGCGCCATTATCCGGGAGATCCAGGAGCTGCACAAGAAGGGCCAGCCCGTGCTGGTCGGCACCATCAGCATCGATGTGTCCGAGAAGATCTCGGCCATGCTGAAAAAAGAGGGGGTGCCCCACGCGGTGCTCAATGCCAAGCAGCATGAGCGGGAGGCCGAGATCGTCGCCGAGGCCGGACAGAAGGGCAAGGTGACCATCGCCACCAACATGGCGGGCCGCGGCACCGACATCAAGCTGGGCGAGGGGGTCACCGAGCTGGGCGGCTTGCACATCCTGGGCACCAGCCGCCACGAGAGTCGCCGGATCGACAATCAGCTCCGCGGCCGCTCCGGCCGTCAGGGCGATCCCGGCTCCTCCCGTTTTTACCTGTCGCTCGAGGACGACCTGTTGCGGATCTTCGGCTCCGACCGGATCTCCGGGATCATGGACAAGCTGGGCATGGAAGAGGACGAGCCCATCGAGCACACCATGATCAGCCGGGCCATCGAAAACGCCCAGCGCAAGGTGGAGGGGCATAACTTCGATATCCGCAAGCATCTGCTCGAGTACGACGACGTGATGAACAAGCAGCGCGAGGTGATCTACCGCCAGCGCCGCGAGGTCTTGGGTTCGGAGGATGTCCAGGAGGTCGTGACCGACATGTTTCCGGAGCTGGCCGAGCTGGTGGCGCAAGAGTTCGCCGAGACGCGGACCCCTTCGGAAGAGTGGGATTGGGCCGGGGTCTCCGAAAGGATGTTTGCCCTGTTCGGCTTTTCCGGGGAATGGAGCGAGGCGGAGAAAAAGGATCTCGATCCGGGCACCTTTGCCGAGCTGATCCTCGCTACCCTGAAAAAGCGCTATGCCGAGCGGGAGCAGGAGATCGGCACCGCCAACCTGCGTCACCTGGAGCGGGTTGTCCTGCTGCAGATTGTGGACCATCACTGGAAAGAGCACCTGCTCAACATGGATCACCTCAAGGAAGGCATCGGCCTCCGCGGCTACGGCCAGAAGAATCCCCTGGATGAGTACAAGAAGGAAGGGTTCAACATGTTTGGCGAGATGATCGGGACCATGAAGACCCAGACCGTCAGCACCCTGTTTCGCCTCCAATTGGTGCGGGACGAGGAGGTGGCCGAGCTGGAGCGCGAGCAGCGGCAACAGCGGCAGCCCATGCAGCTCAGTCGCGGCGCCGAGGGGGAAGAGGAGCACATGCCGTTTGCCCGCGAGGGAGACAAGGTCGGGCGAAACTCCGACTGCCCCTGCGGCAGCGGGAAAAAATACAAACGATGCTGCGGCAAGAGCGGCGGGAAGAAGTGAAATGGCTACAAAAAATCTGTCAGTTCAAGGTTTTAGGGCTGCGGCGGTAAACTCCGGCATCCGCGGCAAGGACCGGCTCGATCTGGCCCTGATCGTCAGCGACAAGCCCGCCGTGGTGGCCGGGGTCTTCACCACCAGTCTGGTCAAGGCGGCGCCGGTGCTCCTCGACATGGAGCGGTGCAAAACCGGTAAGGCCCAGGCTATTTTGGTCAATTCCGGCATCGCCAACGCCTGCACCGGTGAGGAAGGCATGCGCCTGGCCCGGATGACCACGGCCATGGCGGCCGATGCCTTGAATATCGCCCCGGAGCTGGTCCAGGTCTGCTCCACCGGCGTCATCGGCCAGCAGCTGGAGCTGGCCTGTTTTCAGCGGGGGATTCCCAAAGTGGCCCAGGCCCTTGCCGCAGACGGTCTTGTCGAGGTAGCCCAAGCCATCATGACCACCGACACCGTGCGGAAGATCGCGGTGCGCACCGCCTTCATCGACGGCAAGCCGGTCAAACTGCTCGGCATGGCCAAGGGCGCGGGCATGATCATGCCCAACATGGCCACCATGCTTTCTTTTATCCTCACCGATGCCAGGATCGATCACGATCTTCTCCAGAGTACGTTGAGAAAGGCGGTGGCCAAGACCTTCAACGCCATAACCGTGGACGGCGATACCAGCACCAACGACACGGTGCTGCTCCTGGCCAACGGCCTGGCGGAGCACCCGCCCATTGCCGAGGACCGGCCCGAGGCATTGCACGCCTTTGCTGCCGCCCTGGAGGAGCTGTGCAAGGAATTGGCCTTGATGATTATCCGAGACGGGGAGGGGGCGACCAAGCTGGTGACCGTAAGGGTCCAGGGCGCAGCCACCGAGGCCCAAGCCGATCAGGCCGCCCGGACCGTGGCCAACTCCAACCTGGTCAAGACCGCTTTCTTCGGCGAGGATGCCAACTGGGGCAGGATCATCGCCGCCCTGGGCCGCTCCGGCGCCCAGTTTGACCAGCACCAGGTGGATATCGCTTTTGACGATGTGCTCATGGTGCAGCACGGCCTGGGCCAGGGCGGTGAGGTGGAGAAACGCGCCACCGCGGTGCTGAAAAAACCGGAGTTCGTGGTCACCATCGACCTGCATGCCGGCGAGGGGCGCAAGGATATCTATACCTGCGATTTTTCCATCGATTACGTGAAGATCAACGCGGATTACCGCTCTTAGAGCCTTTTGGTGCCCTTGTTGTCGTCGTTTCCTCTCATTTTGTTTCCATGCCAAAACGGCATTATTGGTAGGAGCGGCTTTAGCCGCGAAACCAAAAAAAATCGCGGCTAAAGCCGCTCCTACCTCCAGCTGATTATTGCCGTTTTGAAAGAGAATCGGCATAAGTCACTTACGATTTCCCCCGGCGGAGGCGGCATGCGTAAGCCGTTGTTCATAAAGTAACCTCGATTTGAAAATGGCATGAGCGGCATAAAGGGCTGTAAATGAATAAACTGAAAAGCACAATTTATTCATCAACAGCCCCTAAACTCCTTTTTATTGCCCTGCTCATCGCCGTCGTAGCCATCGGCCTGCTCCATCTCTTTACCCCCGGCGATCTGCATTTCTATCACAACACCTACCGGCGGCTCAGTTATTTTCCCATTGTCCTGGGCGGACTCTGGTTTGGCGTGGCCGGCGGCCTGGGGCTGGCCGTGCTCTCCTCCATCGCCTTTATCCCCCATGTTCTCCTTTATGTCGGGCACGGATCGCAGGCAGTGAGCGAGCTGATGGAGATCATTCTCTATCTGGCCGCCGGTCTGCTGGTCGGGGTGATCTCCGGACGGCAGACCCGGCTGCGCGAACGCTATCAGCAGCTGTCCGAAAAACTGCAGGCCTCCTATGCCCGGCTCCATGAGGAAACCGCCCAGCTCATCGAGGCGGAGACCCGGCTGGCCGCGGCCCAGAAATT